>NZ_LZHC01000011.1:0-7110 GCF_001690535.1 Gilliamella sp. Bif1-4
GAAATCATTTTTTAAGTTTAATTTTTAGTATTTTCTAAGCTAATAAGATAATCAATTATTATACTGGAGGAATAGACCAATATGGTGGGATTGACTCAACAAGAAGCGGAAAAACGATTATTTAAGGTCAAGGATGCCGATGGATTACGTGATTTAATACAGCAATTAGATATAAAAACAACCATCCTCTAAAAATGTTCTAAATTCAAATCGACTTATCCCCTTCAAAATATCAGCATAACTTTCAATCGTATTTCAATATTGTTACCGATCAATTATTAATCAAATTATAATGATAATTTAATCAGTTTGTCTCCTGATAATGAATACTTATAATCTGTTTTGGGTTATTTACAAACCAATTATCTTATTTATAATTTTGCTTATCTGCATTTATATTTTATATAACAGAGCCCAAATTTATTTAACACAATTTAATTAAGGAGTGACTGATGCCATTTGTCAATGCCTATGTGTCGGAAGAAGATGCTAAAAAATATGATTTAGATAATTTATGGAATAAGTACCGTAGCATTGGTACCAAAATGCCTGAACTATTGAACAGTTTTGATGTTCATCAACACGCTTGGTGTGTGGATAAGGAACGAGGGTATTGGTTATTTTACTGTAATTATGTAATGACTTATGATACTCCTTCTGGTCTACCTCAACCAACTTCTAAAAAAATATTTATCCTGCATGTTAATGGTCAGAATATTGAGTTTATTTTGGAAACAGGCCGTTGGAAATCTATCGATTTGCAAGCGATCGGTTTGGAATATGCTAACTCCTTTCCTGTAAAAATTGCTTGGAATATTGTGTCAATGAATCCAAGTTGTTTATCGACTATGTCGAAGGCGGATTTATTAACCGTTTTAAAAGAGGCGTTAACTGTCTTTAAATGTAGTGGAATTAGAAATTTAGAAGCTAATGAGGAAGCACTGATTAGATGTAATTTTTAGTATTTTGTAAGCTAACAACATAATCAATTATTATACTGGAGGAATAGACCAATATGGTGGGATTGACTAAAGAGGAAGCGGAAAAACGATTATTTAAGATCAAGGATGCCGATGGATTACGTGATTTAATACAGCAATTAGATATAAAAACAACCATCCTCTAAAAATGTTCTAAATTCAAATCGACTTATCCCTTTCAAAATATCAGCATAACTTTCAATCGTATTTCAATATTGTTACCGATCAATTATTAAACAAATTATAATGATAATTTAATCAGTTTGTCTCCTGATAATGAATACTTATAATCTGTTTTGGGTTATTTACAAACCAATTATCTTATTTATAATTTTGCTTATCTGCATTTATATTTTATATAACAGAGCCCAAATTTATTTAACACAATTTAATTAAGGAGTGACTGATGCCATTTGTCAATGCCTATGTGTCGGAAGAAGATGCTAAAAAATATGATTTAGATAATTTATGGAATAAGTACCGTAGCATTGGTACCAAAATGCCTGAACTATTGAACAGTTTTGATGTTCATCAACACGCTTGGTGTGTGGATAAGGAACGAGGGTATTGGTTATTTTACTGTAATTATGTAATGACTTATGATACTCCTTCTGGTCTACCTCAACCAACTTCTAAAAAAATATTTATCCTGCATGTTAATGGTCAGAATATTGAGTTTATTTTGGAAACAGGCCGTTGGAAATCTATCGATTTGCAAGCGATCGGTTTGGAATATGCTAACTCCTTTCCTGTAAAAATTGCTTGGAATATTGTGTCAATGAATCCAAGTTGTTTATCGACTATGTCGAAGGCGGATTTATTAACCGTTTTAAAAGAGGCGTTAACTGTCTTTAAATGTAGTGGAATTAGAAATTTAGAAGCTAATGAGGAAGCACTGATTAGATGTAATTTTTAGTATTTTGTAAGCTAACAACATAATCAATTATTATACTGGAGGAATAGACCAATATGGTGGGATTGACTAAAGAGGAAGCGGAAAAACGATTATTTAAGATCAAGGATGCCGATGGATTACGTGATTTAATACAGCAATTAGATATAAAAACAACCATCCTCTAAAAATGTTCTAAATTCAAATCGACTTATCCCTTTCAAAATATCAGCATAACTTTCAATCGTATTTCAATATTGTTACCGATCAATTATTAAACAAATTATAATGATAATTTAATCAGTTTGTCTCCTGATAATGAATACTTATAATCTGTTTTGGGTTATTTACAAACCAATTATCTTATTTATAATTTTGCTTATCTGCATTTATATTTTATATAACAGAGCCCAAATTTATTTAACACAATTTAATTAAGGAGTGACTTATGTCATTTGTCAATGCCTATGTGTCGGAAGAAGATGCCAAAAAATATGATTTAGATAATTTATGGAATAAGTACCGCCGCTTTGGTACCAAAATGCCTGAACTATTGAAGAGTTTTGATGTTCACCAACACGCTTGGTGTGTGGATAAGGAACGAGGGTATTGGTTATTTAATTGTAATTATGTTTTAAATTATGATACTCCTTCTGGTTTACCTGAAGCAACTCATAAGCAGGTTTTTATCCTGCATGTTAATGGCCAGAATATTGAGCTTATTTTGGAAGCTACTCCTTGGAAACCTAGCGATTTGCAAGCGATCGGTTTGGAATATGCCAACTCATTTCCTATAAAAATTGCTTGGGAAATTGTATCAATGAACCCGAGTAGTTTACCTACTATGTCGAAGGCGGGTTTGTTAACCATTTTAAAAGAGGCATTAGCTGTCTATAAATGTAGTGGACTTAGAGATGTAGAATCTAATGAAGAAGCACTGATTAGATGTAATTTTTAGTATTTTGTAAGCTAACACTATAATCAATTATTATACTGGAGGAATAGTCTAATATGGTGGGATTGACTAAAGAGGAAGCGGAAAAACGATTATTTAAGGTCAAGGATGCCGATGGATTACGTGATTTAATACAGCAATTAGATATAAAAACAACCATTCTCTAAAATGCTCTAAATTCAAATCGACTTATCCCCTTCAAAATATCAGCATAACTTTCAATCGTATTTCAATATTGTTACCGATCAATTATTAAACAAATTATAATGATAATTTAATCAGTTTGTCTCCTGATAATGAATACTTATAATCTGTTTTGGGTTATTTACAAACCAATTATCTTATTTATAATTTTGCTTATCTGCATTTATATTTTATATAACAGAGCCCAAATTTATTTAACACAATTTAATTAAGGAGTGACTTATGTCATTTGTCAATGCCTATGTGTCGGAAGAAGATGCCAAAAAATATGATTTAGATAATTTATGGAATAAGTACCGCCGCTTTGGTACCAAAATGCCTGAACTATTGAAGAGTTTTGATGTTCACCAACACGCTTGGTGTGTGGATAAGGAACGAGGGTATTGGTTATTTAATTGTAATTATGTTTTAAATTATGATACTCCTTCTGGTTTACCTGAAGCAACTCATAAGCAGGTTTTTATCCTGCATGTTAATGGCCAGAATATTGAGCTTATTTTGGAAGCTACTCCTTGGAAACCTAGCGATTTGCAAGCGATCGGTTTGGAATATGCCAACTCATTTCCTATAAAAATTGCTTGGGAAATTGTATCAATGAACCCGAGTAGTTTACCTACTATGTCGAAGGCGGGTTTGTTAACCATTTTAAAAGAGGCATTAGCTGTCTATAAATGTAGTGGACTTAGAGATGTAGAATCTAATGAAGAAGCACTGATTAGATGTAATTTTTAGTATTTTGTAAGCTAACACTATAATCAATTATTATACTGGAGGAATAGTCTAATATGGTGGGATTGACTAAAGAGGAAGCGGAAAAACGATTATTTAAGGTCAAGGATGCCGATGGATTACGTGATTTAATACAGCAATTAGATATAAAAACAACCATTCTCTAAAATGCTCTAAATTCAAATCGACTTATCCCCTTCAAAATATCAGCATAACTTTCAATCGTATTTCAATATTGTTACCGATCAATTATTAAACAAATTATAATGATAATTTAATCAGTTTGTCTCCTGATAATGAATACTTATAATCTGTTTTGGGTTATTTACAAACCAATTATCTTATTTATAATTTTGCTTATCTGCATTTATATTTTATATAACAGAGCCCAAATTTATTTAACACAATTTAATTAAGGAGTGACTTATGTCATTTGTCAATGCCTATGTGTCGGAAGAAGATGCCAAAAAATATGATTTAGATAATTTATGGAATAAGTACAATCCTTGGTTCATTCATATGCCTGAAGTATTGAACAGTTTTGATGTTCACCAACACGCTTGGTGTGTGGATAAGGAACGAGGGTATTGGTTATTTTATTGTAATTATGCGCGTAATTATGAAGGTCCTTCTGATAGACCTGAACCAACGAGTAAGGAGGTATTTATCCTGCATGTTGATGGCCAGAATATTGAATTTATTTTGGACTCTAGTGATTTGGATCCTAGCGATTCAGTATCTACCGACTTATATCCGATACAATTTGCTTGGGAAATAGTGTCAATGAACCCCAGTAGTTTACCTACTATGTCGAAGGCGGATTTATTAACCATTTTAAAAGAGGCGTTAACTGTTTATAAATGTAGTGGGCTTAGAAATATGGAAGCTAATAATAAAGCATTTTTTAAATTTAATTTTTAGTATTTTGTAAGCTAACACTATAATCAATTATTATACTGGAGGAATAGTCCAATATGGTGGGATTGACTAAAGAGGAAGCGGAAAAACGATTATTTAAGGTCAAGGATGCCGATGGATTACGTGATTTAATACAGCAATTAGATATAAAAACAACCATTCTCTAAAATGCTCTAAATTCAAATCGACTTATCCCCTTCAAAATATCAGCATAACTTTCAATCGTATTTCAATATTGTTACCGATCAATTATTAAACAAATTATAATGATAATTTAATCAGTTTGTCTCCTGATAATGAATACTTATAATCTGTTTTGGGTTATTTACAAACCAATTATCTTATTTATAATTTTGCTTATCTGCATTTATATTTTATATAACAGAGCCCAAATTTATTTAACACAATTTAATTAAGGAGTGACTTATGTCATTTGTCAATGCCTATGTGTCGGAAGAAGATGCCAAAAAATATGATTTAGATAATTTATGGAATAAGTACAATCCTTGGTTCATTCATATGCCTGAAGTATTGAACAGTTTTGATGTTCACCAACACGCTTGGTGTGTGGATAAGGAACGAGGGTATTGGTTATTTTATTGTAATTATGCGCGTAATTATGAAGGTCCTTCTGATAGACCTGAACCAACGAGTAAGGAGGTATTTATCCTGCATGTTGATGGCCAGAATATTGAATTTATTTTGGACTCTAGTGATTTGGATCCTAGCGATTCAGTATCTACCGACTTATATCCGATACAATTTGCTTGGGAAATAGTGTCAATGAACCCCAGTAGTTTACCTACTATGTCGAAGGCGGATTTATTAACCATTTTAAAAGAGGCGTTAACTGTTTATAAATGTAGTGGGCTTAGAAATATGGAAGCTAATAATAAAGCATTTTTTAAATTTAATTTTTAGTATTTTGTAAGCTAACACTATAATCAATTATTATACTGGAGGAATAGTCCAATATGGTGGGATTGACTAAAGAGGAAGCGGAAAAACGATTATTTAAGGTCAAGGATGCCGATGGATTACGTGATTTAATACAGCAATTAGATTTAAAAACAACCATTCTCTAAAATGCTCTAAATTCAAATCGACTTATCCCCTTCAAAATATCAGCATAACTTTCAATCGTATTTCAATATTGTTACCGATCAATTATTAAACAAATTATAATGATAATTTAATCAGTTTGTCTCCTGATAATGAATACTTATAATCTGTTTTTGGTTATTTACAAACCAACTATCTTATTTATAATTCTATTTATCTGCATTTATATAAAACAACCCAAATTTATTTAACACAATTTAATTAAGGAGTAACCTATGCCATTTGTCAATGCCTATGCCTCAGCCGAAGATGCTAAAAAATATGATTTAGATAATTTATGGAATAAGTACAATCCTTGGTTCACTCCAATGCCGGAACTATTGAAGCGTTTTGATGTTCACCAACACGCTTGGTGTGTGGATAAGGAACGAGGGTATTGGTTATTTAACTGTGGTTGGGTGCATAATTATGATAGTCCTTCCGGTCTCCCTGAACCAACTAATAAGCAGGTGTTTATCCTGCATGTTGATGGTCAGAATATTGAGTTTATTTTGAGTCGTGGCGATTTAGATCCTAGCGATTCAGTATCTACTGACTTATATCCGATACAATTTGCTTGGAATATTGTGTCAATGACCCCGAGTTGTCTACCTACTATGTCGAAGGCGGGTTTGTTAACCATTTTAAAAGAGGCATTAGCTGTCTATAAATGTAGTGGACTTAGAGATGTAGAATCTAATGAGGAAGCACTGATTAGATGTAATTTTTAGTGTTTGGTAAGTTAACAAGATAATCAATTATTATACCGGAGGAATAGACCAATATGGTGGGATTGACTAAAGAGGAAGCGGAAAAACGATTATTTAAGGTCAAGGATGTCGATGGATTACGTGATTTAATACAGCAATTAGATATAAATACCCATGGCAAAACAACCACCCTCTAAAAATGTTCTAAATTCAAATCGACTTATCCCCTTCAAAATATCAGCATACTTTTTAATCGAATTTCAACATTGTTACAGATCAATTATTAAACAAATTATAATGATAATTTAATCAGTTTGTCTCCTGATAATGAATACTTATAATCTGTTTTGGGTTATTTACAAACCAACTATCTTATTTATAATTCTATTTATCTGCATTTATATAAAACAACCCAAATTTATTTAACACAATTTAATTAAGGAGTGACTGATGCCATTTGTCAATGCCTATGTGTCGGAAGAAGATGCCAAAAAATATGATTTAGATAATTTATGGAATAAGTACCGCCGCTTTGGTACCAAAATGCCTGAACTATTGAAGAAGTTTGATGTTCACCAACACGCTTGGTGTGTGGATAAGGAACGAGGGTATTGGTTATTT
>NZ_LZHC01000012.1:0-3004 GCF_001690535.1 Gilliamella sp. Bif1-4
CCAATAGAGTCTTTAGTATGGCGTCAAGTTGAAAAATACCTCATGCTTTATTACAGCCCAGAGCAGATTGCTGCACGTTTAAAGAAAATCAGCGTCCAATCAATCTATAACTACCTTTATCAAAATAAAGCGCGCTATGAACAATTCAAGCCTTATCTAAGGCGAAAAGGCAAAGCTTATCGGCATTGCAAGGCACCGAGTATTAAAGAAGGAGACCGCCGATATAAACGGTCAATTAAACAACGTCCAAGTTATGTAGAAAGTCGGAAAACGCAAGGACATTGGGAGGGCGATACCATAATTAGCCGTAAAGATAAGCAAGCATTGTTGACGTTAGTTGAGCGCAAAACTGGACTCGTACTCATTGGACGCCTTAATCAACGCACCGCCTCCGAAACGAAAGATATGATAATAAAATTGCTAACGCCGTTTAAAAAGATGGTTAAAAGCATCACCTTTGATAATGGGATGGAATTTAATTATCATCATGCGATTGAGCATTATTTAAATACTACCGTATACTTTGCGGAGCCTTATAAAAGCTGGCAAAGAGGTACAAATGAAAACACCAATGGCTTAATACGTCAGTTTATACCAAAGTCAGCGGCCATTTCATTAGTTGACGACGAACAGATAAAGAAAATACAATATCTATTGAACACACGCCCAAGAAAACGGCATAAGTTTAAAAGCCCTGCCTCCTTTTATTCGAAGGAGTTAAGACAAATTGCACTTCATGGTGTAATCTAGGTTTTTTGTAATGGCAAAGGTGGTTTTGGCATTACTGTCGGCAGCAACAAAAAATCTACGAAGACGCCTACAAAAAGGCGATGAACGAAGGCATGTCAGCGATGGGCAGTGACACCCGTCAAGGCATTGACATGGCGGTTAGTATCATCAACGGCTTAATCAGTGGCGACATGACAGGGGCAACCGCAGGGGCACTCGCGCCGAAGATAGCAACTATTATAAAACAGCATACGGAAGGTGATATAGTTGCCAACACCGTCAGCCATGCCATACTCGGTGCGGTGGTAGCCGAGCTACAAGGCAACTCTGCTCTAGTGGGTGGCTTAGGTGCTGCAGTTAGTGAATGCGGTGCTGAGGTTATTGCGGGCATACTTTACCCCAACAAAGACATCAAAGACCTAAGCCAAGAAGAAAGGCAAAAAGTCAGCGCCCTATCACAACTCGCCACAGGCCTTGCGATAGCCGCTAGCGGTGGTGATATTCAAGATGTGAATACTGGCGTTGCTGCGGGTAAAAATGCGGTTGAGAATAATGGATTAAGTTGGGGTGATGGTGGATTTGGTGGCGATTTTATTGGTCTTTCACCTGAAACAGGGGCAAATTATGAAGGTATCCTCCATGCCTCAGCAGCAGGTTATTTAACTCAAGAAGAAACAGAGGAAGCACTAGAAAGGCTCATAACAGGTAAAGATATGCCTAATGGTAGCGATTATGTTGAACTCTGGATGCGAGCCCCAGAGCAAATAGGTGCATTTTTACCAGGACCAATTAGTGCCGCTATGGCGGCACTTGCTATGGCTGATAAAGCTTTAACTGACACGGATAAGGCGGATTTGATTTCAGTACTAAACAAAGCTACAGGTGATTATTTATCTGGTGCAAATACTGAATCTTTATTAGAATTAAATACTGTTTTAAGTCGACTTGGTGCTAAAAGTTCAAATAAGCAATTCCAAGATTTTATAAAAGAAAAAGTTGAGAATAATGTAGCAAAATCACAAAAAGGTAATAAATCAAGTAAGTTTGGCGAGCATGTAAAAAATGAAAATCAGATTACTGAAAATTGGAATAATACCAATCAGGCTCATAATGTTGCTAACTCATCAAAATTAAAAGATAATTTAACAAACGAGAATTTAAACAATATAGCTAAACAAGATCCAAGATTATCTGCTGTAGTAAAAGGGGGAAATAGAGAGTTAAATTATGGTGTAGGTACTGGTACGTCAGCTGAAGCAAATAAATTAGGAATGATATGGGTTGGTGATGGAGCTAAACAAACGTCTAATGGTGGATGGATTAGTGCTGATGGGACGAGAGGATATCGACCTCCATCCAGTAAACCTAACAGCCCTTATGCTGAAACGGGTGTTCAAGCTAATTTTGAAACATATAAATTTGATGTTGATGGTAAGAGAATAAAAGTAGGTAATGGGCATTTAAATATCAAGGACTAAAAATGAAAATATTATTAAAATCGGTGGGTTCCATAGATTATGACCCAGTTATATATTTTCCTGAAGAAGAAAACCTTTTTGGAATAACATTAACTTTATCTATAGGTCCAGATAATGAAATTGGTAGTGAGTATTTTGAACTGTTTGTATGTACGCCCGAATGGTTGTGTAAGCATCAATGGTTACCAGTATTGATTCGTCATATGTTAATAGTTAGAAAATATGATTTTGAGGAAATAAAAGACACAATAAATAAATATATTGAGATGTGTACTTGTGATACTTGGTTGGAAACAGCCCAAAAACTTTCAAGGTATTTTGCTTGGGAATATGAAGATTATAAACTCTAGTAAATAATGATAAAGTTCCTATCTAAAATTGATGTGGTAACTCAAATTTAACCATACAATCCAAACACTATATTAGTGTATTTTTTATTAAAAAAGTGGCAGTTAATACTGTCACGAAATTCGATAATTAAATTTTTTATTACTAATTTTAACTTAACATGTATTTTAGTGATTATTATTTTTATGCGCCATTGTAGTAAATAAAGCCTACTTGCTATATTGTTTATAGTGTCATATATCTCTATTCAAAATAAAAAATACATTAAGTTATTATTTTTTACTCACAAAAAATTAGTCAGAAAAGCGATTGATTTTATTTGATTTTTCTTGGTGTTTTTTATGCTAGCCGTGGCGGTGATAGCCTCAGAAGCGAAAGACAAGAGCCAAAACCGCCTTGACACCGGCACAATCAGCTTTAGTGATATCGAAAACAAAGCGGACTACCAA
>NZ_LZHC01000013.1:0-21365 GCF_001690535.1 Gilliamella sp. Bif1-4
GTCTTATGGTACAAGACGAATTCGTTTTGATTTACAGAAAGAGAATATTTGGGTGTCACGCCGTTACATTGCTCGGGTGATGAAAGCCTTATTGCTGGTATCAAAATACACCGTTAAACGTTATCAATCTCACAATACGGAAGTGAATGAAACCGCCACAGAAAATCACCTGCAACGACAATTTGATGTAGGTGATAAAAAACAAATTGTTGTTGCGGATTTAACGTATATTCAAGTTAAGCAACGTTGGAACTATTTATGTGTTTTAGTGAACTTATCCGATAGGCAAATTGTCGGTTACCATGTTGGTCAACATAAAACAGCAGAGCTTGTCATGTCGGCATTAAGCCAAATTAAACAACCATTATCAAAATTAGATTTATTTCATTCAGACCGAGGTAAAGCGTTTGATAATCGGTTATTAGCGGATTGTTTTAAGACATTTAATATCACGCATTCATTAAGCAAGAAAGGGTGTCCATATGACAATGCGGTAGCGGAAGCGACATTTAAAACAATTAAAACGGAATTTGTAAAAGGCCAACGTTTCAACTCAACGGCTGAGTTACAACGCGCTTTTTCGGCTTATGCCTATTGGTATAATCATAAACGATTACATTCTTCGTTAGGCTACTTGCCTCCCGTTGAATTTAAAAAACACTTACCCCTTAATTTTTTTGTTTGAAAATGTGTTGCCATTCCATAGTATTGTTTACAGTAATTTGAGAAATTCCTAGATTACACCATGAAGTGCAATTCGTCTTAACTCCTTAGAATAAAAAGCAGCAGGGCTTTTAAACTTATGCCGTTTTCTTGGGCGTGTGTTCAATAGATATTGTATTTTCTTTATCTGTTTGTCGTCAACTAATGAAATGGCCGCTGACTTAGGTATAAACTGACGTATTAAGCCATTGGTGTTTTCATTTGTGCCTCTTTGCCAGCTTTTATAAGGCTCCGCAAAGTATACGGTAGTATTTAAATAATGCTCAATCGCATGATGATAATTAAATTCCATCCCATTATCAAAGGTGATGCTTTTAACCATTTTTTTAAACGGCGTTAGCAATTTTATTATCATATCTTTCGTTTCGGAGGCGGTGCGTTGATTAAGGCGTCCAATGAGTACGAGTCCAGTTTTGCGCTCAACTAACGTCAACAATGCTTGCTTATCTTTACGGCTAATTATGGTATCGCCCTCCCAATGTCCTTGCGTTTTCCGACTTTCTACATAACTTGGACGTTGTTTAATTGACCGTTTATATCGGCGGTCTCCTTCTTTAATACTCGGTGCCTTGCAATGCCGATAAGCTTTGCCTTTTCGCCTTAGATAAGGCTTGAATTGTTCATAGCGCGCTTTATTTTGATAAAGGTAGTTATAGATTGATTGGACGCTGATTTTCTTTAAACGTGCAGCAATCTGCTCTGGGCTGTAATAAAGCATGAGGTATTTTTCAACTTGACGCCATACTGAAGACTCTATTGGCTTACCATTACCGCTGTTTTTTCGCCTTTTCCTAGCAAGTGTCACCGCCTCATGTGCTTGATAGGTTTGATTAGGTTTTGAGTTTCTTTTTATCTCTCGACTTATTGTCGAAGGATGTCTATTGAGTAGCTGGGCTATCTCTTTTTTATTCTTTCCGGCTTGTAATAATACGAAAATCTGGTATCTTTCCTTCCTAGAAAGGTGATTATAATGCATAGCAATCTCCAAACTGTGGTGGTGCGAAGGTGCTAGTATAAATCACCTTTCTACTTTCTTCACTCCACCGTGTTTAAAATTGCACTTCATGTTTGAATCCAGGATTACGGTAATAAATATACATAAAAAAACAAAACTAACACCTTATCACAGACAAGCGATATGGCGCCTATATCATAAAGAAAAAATAATGGTCACTGATTTGGCTAAACGCTTTATGGTCAGTCACTAGGCCATTTATAACGTACTAAAGAAAGCCTGATTGAAGCTTTTTGTGCCTTTAATCAGTAAGAATGAACGTTATAAAACCATTTGTTATGGTATTAAACGTCTGGTTAAAGTGGAAAAATCTATTGAAGATAAATTAAGACGGCAAGCTAAACGCGATAACAAAACCTATCCGAGTTGAGCTTTATGCCGGTATTTACCCTGATAAATCCCAATTTAGCTCAAAAATATACGGCGTTGGTAAACTATCGCTAAGTGGAGCGATGCAAACATTACCATCTAACGTGGCTGACTGCTAAAGAGAATAGCTAACATTTAAGTTTAAATCGTATGAATGTTTAATTGACTAGTAAAAAATATTAGGGAGTTAATTACCATTTTATGATAAATATAAAATTGAATCTAAATAACATTACATAACGATATTATAAAAGTGTAATCTTGTTTAGATTACGCTTTTATAATAAATTTAATCCAAAAGATTAAAGGTTTAATTTAATCAATCTGCTTTTTTTAATAAGTAAATTGCCTGATAGGGGTTCAAGGTTATTTTAGGCATCAAAGTGGTTTTATCCTTATAATTACCTAATAATTGTTGCCAATTAATATGTTGCAATTCTTCTGGCAATGTCCATTTAGTTGATTTATCAGTCAAATTGATTATTATCAGGAGTTTTTGGTCACTCCAGCTACGTACATAGCACCAATAATCGGCAATATCTGGCGTTAAATCTTGATAATCACCAAAAATAAAAATGGGATACTGTTTGCGTAATTTAATTAAGGTTTGATAGCAATAAAATACCGAATCAGGATCATCGAGTGCCGCTTTAACATTAATTTGAGGATAATTATTAGCAACCTCAATCCAAGGCTTACCTTTAGTAAAGCCAGCATTGGCTGAATTATCCCATTGCATTGGCGTTCGGCTGTTGTCTCTGGATTTGCTGGCTAAAATAGCTAAAATATCCTGTTTTGCCATGCCTTGCTCAAGTTTTTCGTGATAGATATTAAGACTTTCAACATCTTTATATTGTGAAATATCAGTAAAATGTGGATTGGTCATTCCGATTTCTTCGCCTTGATAAAGATAAGGTGTGCCTTGTAGACCATACAGCAGCATGGCTAACATTTTGGCAGATTGTTTGTGATATTGGTTTTCATTACCAAGGCGTGAAACGATACGAGGTTGATCATGATTACACCAAAAAATTGCATTCCAAGCCTTATCCTGCATGCCTGTTTGCCAATAGCCAAGGATTTTTTTGAGTTCAAGTAAATCAGGTTTAGCCAGCGTCCATTTATCACCGTTTGGATAATCGATTTTTAGATGATGAAAATTAAACGTCATGGTCAATTCTTTACCATCTAAGCTAGCATATTTTTGGCAGTTTTCTAATGTGGTGGATGACATTTCGCCAACTGTTTTAAGTTGGTTTGGTTGAAACACATCACGACTGATCTCTTTCAAAAATTCATGAATTTTTGGACCATCGGTATAAAATCGACGACCATCGCCATTTTCATCATCCAGAAAATCTTGCTGTTTTGAAACTAAATTAATCACATCAAGCCTTAATGCATCAACGCCTTTATCAGCCCAAAATTGACATACTTTTTTGATTTCTTGGCGAACAGTTGGGTTTTCCCAATTAAGATCGGCTTGCTGTTTAGCAAATAAGTGCAAATAGTACTGTTTTGATTGTTTATGCCATTGCCATGCTTTACCGCCAAATTTTGAACGCCAATTGTTAGGCTCTGAACCATCAGCTTTAGCGTTTTTCCAAATATAAAATGAGCGATAAGGGCTTGACTTATCTAAGGCTGATTTAAACCATGGGTGCTGTGTTGAAGTATGATTAAACACCATATCCATCATAATGTGAATACCACGCTCGTGCGCTTGTTTAACCAGTAGTTCGAAATCAGCCATTGAACCATAGCTCGGATCTATATCATAATAATCCGACACATCATAACCGTTATCAATTTGTGGGGATGGATAAATCGGCGTTAACCAAATAGCACTAACCCCTAAATTTTCAAGATAATCTAATCGGCTAATAATACCTAATAAATCACCGGTTGAACCAGCGCCACTAGCTTGGAAACTTTTTGGATAGATCTGATAAATAGTACCATTTTGCCACCAAGGGATATCGATTTTATTCATTGCTTGCTCTTTATTATTTATTTTTCATAAATTAACCGCTCAATAACAAGAACGGTTAATGGTTATTAGCTCGTGTTTAACGAATATCTAACGTACCTTTTTTAAGTTTAATTTTATAAACGATCGAAGTTAAAACAATCGGAACCACAATTGCCACAATCATCGCCAAAGCATAAATCGACCAATATATCGGCTTTATCGATAAAATACCCGGCAAACCGCCAACCCCAATACCATTAGATAACACACCGAATAAACCACAAATTAGCCCAGCTAAAGCTGAACCAACCATGGCGCACAGTATCGGAAATTTATAGCGCAAATTAATACCATACATAGCAGGCTCGGTTACCCCAAGATAACCTGATATGGCAGCAGGAACCGACACTTCACGCTCATTATGTTTTTTACTAACTAAAATAATACCCACAACAGCCGAAGCTTGAGCAATATTAGATAAAGCAATAATTGGCCAAATCGGCGTACCGCCCATGCTTTCAGTCATTTGCAAGTCAATCGCAAGGGTTGTATGGTGAATACCGGTAATGACCAATGGTGAATAAAAGAAACCAAAAACAGCAGCGCCAATAAAGGCATAATCACCAGTCATTAAATATTTAACAATAAAAGCAATACCATTACCTAACATTCTTCCAATTGGACCTAAAAGGAAATGTGCTAAAAACACAGAAACAAGAAGCGCAACAATCGGCACAATCACTAGATTCAAGTAATCAGGTACAATTTTGCGTAATCGTGTTTCGATCCAACCCAACGCTAAGCCTGCAAAAATAGACGGAATGACCTGCGCTTGATAGCCGACTTTTTCGATACTAAACCAACCAAAATCCCAAACATCAGGTATTTTACTGCCAAGGTCATAAGCGTTCATCAATTGTGGTGAAACCAAAGTGATACCTAAAACAATACCTAAAATTGGCGATCCTCCCATCTTTTTCACGGTAGACCAACAAATGGCAACTGGTAAAAAGTGGAAAATCGCCTCGCAAGGTAACCAAAGTATATTGTAAATTGGCGCTAGCCAATGATAGGTTTGTATCAGCGGTTTATCATCAATAGTTGGCATTTCACCAATAATATTACGTAACCCAAGTAATAAACCACCAGCGATTAAAGCTGGTAATAATGGCACAAAAATTTCAGCTAAATTCGAAATCAGTCTTTCAAAAAAAGACATATTTTGTTTTGCTGCTACTTTAGTTTGTTCTTTGCTTGCCTCGTTTAAATTTAATTGCTGGATAAGTGATTGATAATAACTATCAACATCGGTACCAATAATTACCTGAAATTGGCCTGCATTATTAAAACAACCTTTCACAAAAGGCAGTTCTTCTATAGCTTGGACATCAGCTAGCTTAGTATCAGCTAAGGCAAACCTTAATCTTGTTAAACAGTGGGTGACACTGGCAATATTTTTACTGCCACCAACCAACTCGATCAATTGCATTATCGATTGGCTAGTTAATTGGGAATCTTTAGCCATAAAAGGTCTCCTTTAAATTAGAATTAGCCTTTTTATTTCACTAATAATCCGACTATTTTGAATATAGATTAAGCATAGATTGAATTGATAAATTAATAAATGGGAACGTTCCCTTTTTTGTGATTAATATCACAAATTAGAGCAAAATAAGCACAAATTAAATAAAAATAACTACTGGTTAGCCTATTAAATGGCAAGGAATGGTGATACTTTTCAGTTCAAACTGATTTTGTAACATATTAAGTAACTCTTGAGCCGCACAACTACCTGCTTGATCAAAACCGAGTTCAACTGCACAAGTCTTAGGAAAAAGAAAACTCAGTAGCTCACTATTACCAATGCTAGCTACGGTAATATGTTCAAGCTGTTTTTCGTGTAAATACTTATTTAATCCTAATGCAATACCATCAGTTGCACAAACGATAGCCGATGTATTTTTAGCTAACACCAACTGGGCAAGATCATAACCTGAACGATAACTTAATTGACCTAAAACCGCATTAGGGTTAAGTTGATATTGCTGGCAAAAATCCAAATAGGCTTGATAACGCAATGCTCCAGTGGTTTGGTCTTGTTGCTCAATACCGATATAACCAATATTTTGATGTTGTTGCGATTGATATAAATGGGCAAGCAATAATCTAACCGCACCGATATCATCATAACAAATACAAGTATGATCTTGGAATTTTCTTGCGACCACTACACTATTATTTTGCCAGGTGGATAATAATGACTGTTCCAACCCAGTAAACGCAAAGATAACTATGCCATCAGCTTGTTTGTCGTTAAGCATGGATAAATGTTCTTTGACTTTGGCAGTACTAAATTGGCTTTCCATAATGATAGGATCATAACCATGCTGATAAAAAATAGGCAACATACTTTGAACAGCTTGATTTTCAGAAAGTGAATCAAGGCGAGTTACAATAACCCCAATAACCTTATTCCCATAGCCACGCATAGCTCTTGCCGATTTAGACGGTGTAAAGTGATACTGTTCAATGATTGCCAAAACTTTATTACGCGTAGCTTCTTTAACCATAGGATCATGATTAATCACCCGAGACACGGTAGATTTACTTACTGCACAAAGCTTTGCAATATCTTTAATGGTTAAGTTGTTTGAAGATATACTCATAATAATTTAGCCAACAAAAATGAATAAAATCATACTAATATATTTTATAAAAAATAGCGATTTGAGGTTGTTTATATGTAGGAAAACTCCGGAGTTGTTTACAATTCATGATTAAAATAATCCTCTAAAAACTCATAAGCCTTTTTTTCCTGAAATTGCTTTATGCGGTTTAACGGTATTATAAAAATTAATAAAGCGTTTGAGTTTTTGTTTTTTATCTTTTGAATCGTTAAATATTTGCTGATTATGCCACATTTCAATTCAAAGTTCGTATCACTCTTCCCTAAAATAATACAGCAAAAAAGTAGAAAATTCTCTATGATAAAAGTAAAAGGGGATTTAATTATGAAAAAAATGACTGAACATCAAATCGTAGTTATTTAAAAAGAAGCTGAAGCTGGTATTCCTGTCAAGGAACTGTGCCGTAAATATGGCATGGGAAATTCAACTTTCTATAAATGGCGGGAAAAATACGGTGGTATGGAAATTTCGGATATCAAACGCTTAAAAGAGCTGGAGGCTGAAAATCGCAAGCTTAAGCAGATGTTTGCCGAACTGAGCTTAAAATCCCAGCTTCAGGAAGAAATCATAAAAAAGCTTTAGTGCCCACAAAGGCACGTAAAACGTGGGCACAGCAACTACAACAAAATCATTCGGTTACTATTGCTATGAGCTGCTGCGCTATCGTTGGCTTAAGCCGTTGTGCTTACGATTATCAACCTAAGTTACAGGATGATTCAGTAATTATTTCGGTGTTGAATACTATCACAGACCGGCATTTACGTTGGGGGCTTTCCTAAATGCTTTAATCGTATCAAAAGCTCGGCTATCAATGGAACCATAAGCGTGTTTATCGGGTGTATTGTGAATTAAAGCTTCATCTCAGAGTAAAGCGTAAAAAACGCATTCCTCCACGATGCCCAGAAAAGCTATTGGTGCCTAATAAACAAGGTGAATGTTGGTCAATGGATTTTATGAGTGACAGTAGCCGTAATCAACGTCACTATAGGACATTCAATGTCATCGATGACTTTAATCGTGAGGCGTTAGGTATTGATATTGCAATAAGCTTACCGGCAGGAAGGATTACCCGTTATTTAGATAAACTGGCCGAATATCATGGGTATCCATTAAAAATACGGGTCGATAATGGACCCGAATTTACAGGAAAAACCTTTATAAACTGGGCTAAATCACATGATATAACCATTGATTATATAAAGCCGGGTAGCCCTTATCAAAATGGCTATATTGAACGATTTAATCGTACCTATCGTACTGATAGTACTAGATTTATATCTTTTTAACAACTTAGCACAAGCAAGGAGAATAATCGAAGAATGGTTAACGATTTATAACACCGAAAGACCGCATGAGGCATTAAATAACATGACACCGATTGAATATAAAATAGGCAGCTTAATTTTATACGTGAGTTGTGTACTAAGTTTGGGGTATTTACACAACAGCTCCCATCACACCACCAAAAATCGGGATCACTTTAATTAACTTTAAGCTATGCTTTGCACTTATAATACTAATAAGCTGTTTAATGACCGATAGACTTATTTTACGAATTACTTCATTTGGCTGTTTCATCAATGTAGCTAAACAAAACTGCTGTAATTTTAACTTGCTTGTCATCACACATAATGATAAGAAAATTAAGATTTTAATTCTTTCATCATACACATCATGACCTTGCAAGATAGCAATGGTTGTAACGAGCCTCAATTGAATAAACAAGACACTTAAGGCGTTTGTTGGCAAAGTTATAGGTAAACTTGCAATCCCGCCTAACCCTGTGATAAAACCTGTAGCTGTTGCTTTGTCTGTTTCATGTTTGATTAGTTTATCAAGATTATCTGAATGTAAAGGGAAATTGGCTTTATGTTGCTCGGCTAATGTATAAGCAGAGGAAAAACCATAACCACCAGTCAAACAAAGCTGATAGAGTTTATCAAGTAGTAAAGGTAATTTATCTGACATATCATGCTTCCTTATTTGTCGACTTAAATAAAGAATGAAAATGATTGTAAGAAGGCTCTAATAAATAAAATAAGGTGTTTCGTAATATTTGATGATTTAACATGGCACACTCCTTATAAAAATGTTAATTGAACGGACATATTGGTATGTTCAACTAATGATATCTATTTAAAATTATTTATAATAAGAGTGTAGTTAATATATTGGAGAAATATGAAGCAAACAGGATAAATGAGTTTGCCTCACGAATAAGCTTAATGATTATTGCTAATACTATTTAGTTCTACTGAAAATCGTTTTTTTACTGGATCATTCCAATAAATAGTGTAAGTTATGACATGATTTTTAGAGTCCCCTACCATCGTGTACAAAAAACGAGTACGGCATTGGTATTCTTCTGCTTCTTTGTTTGCGCTAAGTGTTTGAGTACCTGTAAATCGGCGGTTCTTTCCTATCCAAAATGGATCAATATATTTACGTGCCAACGACAGTAAGACTTTTTCCGTTTCTTTACTATCACAGGCTGGAGGCATACTTGCTTCACAAATACCACTAAATGCGCTCGATATACTAATTAATATAAATAATATATATTTAATAAAAATCTTATTACATTCGCCACAATCAGATTTAACCATTTTATCTCCTTAAATTATTATTGAATTAAAATACATCATTATTATTAGAAATATATTGTGTACTGTCATATCGTTTATAACGATCAGTTAAGATCTAATTGATCGTTATAAACGATCAATTAATTTGGTTGAGAGTATGCATGCTGTTAATATACAAAGCATGAAGAGGATCATGTTTCTTCCACGAAAGTTGTGCTAACTCAGATAAAGCATTCTTAGTTAGTTTTTTTTCAACATTAATACCATATCCATCAGTTTCATTCTTCCAAAGATTGGTAACGGAATTCATAATAACGTTATAATTTGCATATTGTTCTGAGCTAAAGTACAACATGGTTGGAAAATAAAAGCCGTATTGTTTATTAAAAGCCATTACCCAAACAATGCTAAGAATATGATTGGAAAGTAATGTTAAATCAGACAAGTTCAACATATCCATATACGCATCTATTCCATATTGCCTTTGATAGGCATCGTCATGATAGGCAAAATCCATTCTGACTGGATATAACTTTCCATAACTTGTAAGTAACGATCTATGATGAACTTTTAGCTTATTTAGTATTAGGTCATAATGGTTGTCCATTTTTTATTCCTTTATATGAATTGTATCTATAGCAATTAGTCTGTTTTGTTGACTTATTTGTATAAACATACTTTTAAAGATTCATAGTGATTTTCCAAAATGAAGGAAATGTTTTTTTGGGGTTACTAAATAGGGGAAGAAATTAAAAATTTATTCAGACCAAGTGTTCTAGGTTTTCCTCGATGACTTGGAGGCGGGACTTTACTTAAAAATAGACAATCACTATAACACTCTTTAAAAAATGATTTCTGTTCTGTTTTAGCTAAATAACTAAGCATATAACAAACAGAACGAAATGCTTCATCATCGTGATGATTTATTATCCTTAGCCCATTAATATGATAATTATTCCGCTGACAATCATACAAATAACCTTTAGTCAGTTCATACCATGCACGTTCCAGTGCAACGTAAATAGGATAGTATTTTTGTCTTTTTTGACCATTTACATAAAAAACAGAATGAAAATGGATATGTTCATTCTGATTAAATTCCATAACAACAGCATACCCTACAATATCAAGTTCAAGTTGCATAGCTTGATAGAGGAAGTACATTATTTCTTTTTTGGTTGTTTCAATATCAGTATTGAACTCATCATCCTTAGCATAATGAATGTCGATTCGGATTGGTAAAATTTTTGAGTATCTATCTTGTAGCTTATTTAGGTGTGTAATTAGTTTCTGATTGAGCTGTTTATTAATAGTAAAGTTTTTATTTTGCATGTAGTTGCCCTTATCAAATTAGAGTTATTTGATAAGGAGCAAGATTATTTTTTTACTGTTTTAGTAACTGATGGTTTACTCAGATAGTCTGTTATTGGTGTTATTTATCTAATAATTTTCTTTTATATAATAATATTAATTAACCTTTAATGATTATTTTTTTATCTTGTCTTTAGTCTCAATAAAACATCGAAAACATTCGATAAAAATTAATATTTGACTTTGTAAAATAGTGAAACGCTAACGTAAGAATCTTATTCTCATAAAACGATCAATTCATCAGAATATGAATGGGTGGAGATGAATACTGCATAATTATCTTATGATCAAACAACCAGCGTAATGTAAATAAATATTTACAAAAAGAATAAAGTAGTAACGGTATTAATTGAAAGTAATAGTACAAATAATGAACACATAATCACTTGGCAAGCAATTCTCTATAATCCTTGCAAACAAAGGCTTTAAAGCCATTTTATGGATACACGCCATTATCGAACCAAATGTATCCGGGTTTGTATCCGATTTTTCACTTGATTTGGGGTAATTCCAGTTGAATTCGGTTGAGTAGTGAAACAAGGTGAAAGGCTTATCTGTAAAGGCTTTAGGCATAAAAAAACCTGCTATAAGCAGGTCTTAGAATTTGGTGATTGGTGCCCGGACGCGGAATCGAACCACGGACACGGGGATTTTCAATCCCCTGCTCTACCGACTGAGCTATCCGGGCAACAACGGATACACATTAAACACGATTCTTGATTATAAGTCAATTCCTTTTGTGATATTTTTTTAAAATATATATTCTTTGGTTGAAAAATAGCTAATCATCTTCATATTAAAAAATAATTTCTAATAATATGTTTTTATCCTTATAGGAATTGTATATGCGATTTGTTGGTTTTATTATCTTTTTTATTTATGTTTATTTTGAACTCACCTTTTTCATAGCTGTTGCCAATTCAATTGGTATTTTTCTTGCTTTAATTTGTATTATTGCAACATCTATTCTTGGTTTCTCGTTAGTTAAAACTCAGGGTTTGAAAAACCTCGGTATTATGCAACAAAAAATAGCTAACAATCAAAGCTATAAAAATGAAGTAATTAGAAGTGTAGCTTTGCTCTTTGCTGGTTTTTTCTTGCTTATTCCGGGGTTTTTAACTGATATTTTAGGTGCAATTTTATTAATACCCCATGTACAAGATCATATCGTGGAATTTATTGTTCGAAAAATGCCAATAAGATCAAAATTTTCTTCATCACAAATGAACTATCAAGAGGATGATATTATTGAAGGTGAATTCAAACAGAAAGATGATCAATAAATAACCAGTTAGACTTTTTTTTAATTTGCTCTCTTGAATAATTTAAAATAATCCCCATATATTGTGCACTACATTAAAAAATCATAATTCTATGATTTCTGTTAATAATTATCTTAATTAAAAATTAGTGCTAGGAGATAACTAATGAAAATTCGTCCATTGCATGATCGTGTGATCATTAAACGTAAAGAAATAGAATCAAAATCAGCTGGTGGTATTGTTTTAACTGGTTCAGCAGCAGGTAAATCAACTCGCGGAGAAGTTTTAGCTGTTGGTAATGGTCGCATTTTAGAAAATGGTCAAGTACAGCCGCTAGATGTAAAAGTGGGAGATATCGTAATTTTCAATGAAGGATACAGCGTTAAAACAGAAAAGATCGATAATGAAGAAGTGCTTATCTTATCTGAAAGCGATATCTTAGCGATTGTACAAGCATAACTGACAACTAATTTATATACAGAATTTAGGAGAAATACGAAGATGGCAGCTAAAGATGTGAAATTTGGTAATGACGCTCGCACCAAAATGCTTAAAGGCGTTAATGTATTAGCCGATGCAGTTAAAGTAACATTAGGTCCAAAAGGGCGTAATGTAGTATTAGATAAATCATTTGGTGCACCAACCATTACTAAAGATGGTGTTTCTGTTGCCCGTGAAATCGAATTAGAAGATAAATTCGAAAATATGGGCGCGCAAATGGTTAAAGAAGTGGCATCTAAAGCAAATGATGCAGCAGGTGATGGTACAACTACTGCAACCGTACTTGCTCAAGCGATTGTGAATGAAGGTTTAAAAGCTGTTGCAGCTGGTATGAATCCAATGGATTTAAAACGTGGTATTGATAAAGCAGTTGTTGCAGCTGTTGAAGAGCTTAAAAATTTATCTGCACCATGCGCTGATTCTAAAGCCATTGCTCAAGTAGGTACAATTTCAGCTAACTCTGATGAAACTGTTGGTACTTTAATTGCTCAGGCAATGGAAAAAGTAGGCAAAGAAGGGGTTATTACAGTTGAAGATGGTACCGGTTTACAAGATGAGCTTGATGTTGTTGAGGGTATGCAGTTTGATCGTGGTTACCTATCACCATACTTTATCAATAAACCTGAAACTGCAACTGTTGAATTAGATAGCCCATATATTTTATTAGCTGATAAAAAAATCTCTAACATCCGCGAATTATTACCGGTGCTTGAAGCTGTAGCTAAAGCGGGTAAATCTTTATTAATTATCGCAGAAGATGTTGAAGGCGAAGCACTTGCAACATTAGTTGTGAATACTATGCGCGGCATTGTTAAAGTTGCAGCTGTTAAAGCTCCAGGCTTTGGTGATCGTCGTAAAGCAATGTTACAAGATATTGCAATCTTAACTGCGGGTACTGTAATTTCAGAAGAAATTGGTTTAGAACTTGAAAAAACAACTCTTGAAGATTTAGGTCAAGCAAAACGTGTTGTAATCAATAAAGACAACACAACTATCATTGATGGTATTGGTGAAGAGTCATTAATCAGTGCTCGAGTTGAACAAATTCGTAAACAAATCGAAGAATCAACTTCTGACTATGATAAAGAAAAACTTCAAGAACGCGTTGCGAAACTTGCTGGTGGTGTTGCTGTAATTAAAGTTGGTGCGGCAACTGAAGTTGAAATGAAAGAGAAAAAAGCTCGCGTTGAAGATGCATTACATGCAACTCGTGCAGCTGTTGAAGAAGGTGTTGTAGCCGGTGGTGGTGTTGCTCTTGTTCGTGCAGCAACTACTATTTCAGAACTTAAGGGTGCAAACGAAGATCAAAACGTTGGTATCAAAGTTGCACTCCGTGCGATGGAAGCCCCATTACGTCAAATCGTTACTAACTGTGGTGAAGAAGCATCTGTTGTTGTTAATGCAGTTAAAGGTGGTAAGGGTAACTATGGTTACAATGCCGCAACTGAAGAATATGGCGATATGATTGCAATGGGTATTTTAGATCCAACTAAAGTAACACGTAGTGCATTACAATATGCTGCTTCAGTTGCAGGTCTTATGATTACAACTGAATGTATGGTAACTGATTTACCTAAAGATGATAAGGCTGACTTAGGTGCCGCTGGTGGTATGGGTGGCATGGGTGGTATGGGCGGAATGATGTAATTCTCTTCGTCAGTACGAAATAAGCTCATCAATATAAACCACTCGTTTATGCGAGTGGTTTTTTTATGAATTTTTTCTTTAGTTATATCTTCTTTTTATTAAATAACTGCAAAATAAAAATACTGTAGGAATTCCTAGTGCTGTTTACAGTAATTAGAGGAAATACTGTAACAAATATACATAAAAACAAAATTAACGCCTTATTACAGACAAGAGATATGACGTATATCATAAAGAAAAAATAACGGCCACTGATTTAGCTAAACGCGATAACAAAACCTATCCGGGTGAAATGCTACACGTTGATACTAAACGTTTACCTTTACTTAAAAATTAAACAAAACAGCAAACTAGAAAATATTTATTTGTTGGCATTGATGATTTTTTACGTGAGCTTTATGCCGGTATTTACCCTGATAAATCCCAATTTAGCTCAACATAATTTTTACAAAACGATGTGTTAGCCCAGTGTCCTTATACCACTACATGTGTTTATTCCGATAATGGACGTGAATATCAAGGCACAAGTGAACACTTATTTGTTAAAACGTGTCATAGCCATCATATTAATCAAAAATTCACCAAACCCGCCTGCTAATAAACGAATGGGAAAGCCGAAAGAGTAATACGAACTTTGAATTGAGATGTGGCATAATCAGCAAATATTTAACGATTCAAAAGATAGAAAACAAAAGCTCAAACGCTTTATTAATTTTTATAATATCGTTAAACCGCATAAAGCGATTTCAGGAAAAACGCCTTATGAGTTTTTAGAGGATTATTTTAATCATGAAGTGTAAACAACTCGGCGTTTTCCTACAATTTTTTAATTTTCTGATTTTGGATGACTGTTTTACTTGTCAAAATCAGATGTTAAATAGATAATAACATGATAAAAAGATGAAATTTATATTTTCTATAAGATCAAATTATTATTCCAAACTTTATTTTTTTATTTGAAATAGAATTTAAAGTAATTAAATAATAATAGTGAATATAGAAATAAGGAAATAAGGAAATAAATAATGAGTGTAACTCCAAGAAAAAAATTGGCCAGTACAGAACAAAAAGACTATTCGGTTAGACAATATGAAAAAAAAGCAAAAGTAGAAACCCCAGTAGCTAATATTCAAGAAAATACTTTTTTTAAAGTTATTTTTTCAGATACCCTTTCACTGGAACAAAAAGTAGAAGAAGTCACTAATATTTTAGAATTTACTGACAATAAGGAAATTGATCGGGCCAAAATTCAAGAATTTGATACATTTAAAGAATATCTTCAATCCATTTCTGAAGAGATGTCTAAACAACGTATTGAGATGACTGATACCGAAGTATTTGCTGAATTACAACGAGTGTATGCTGATTTTAATAATGATCTTAATGATTTTATTGAAAAAATAAAACCACTGACCGAACTCACCGATGCCTTATATAACTTACGCCAAAATGGTGAAACCCGAAATGCATTAGCTCAAATTAAAGCAGATCAAGAATGGGACGAAGAAAAGGTAACACAAAAAGCTAGTGTGCAAAGTGAAATTGTTAATATTGAAAAACAAATATCTAAATTAAAAAAAGAAATAGCGTTATTACAACAGGATAAAAAGTTTTTTGGCCTAGGGAAAATTAAAGCTGCATCAAACGCTAAAATTGTGACTAATGAAGAAAAAATAGCACAATTAAATCAACAAAAACAAAACAAAAATAAAGAATTAAATGATATTCAGATAGAAATTACAAAGCGTCACGAACAACGCTCTGAATCAATCGATGTTGAAAAATTAAAAGAGTTGCTAAATTTAACTTCAGAACAGCATACATTACGTCAAGCTGATATGGTTGAATCGGCATTAAAATTTGTGAATCAAGGTAAAGAGCGTTTTGGTGCAATTCGTAATCATCTTGAAAAAATGGTTAAACAGATTGAAGGACTTAGTGACAATAATGGCAATATGATACAAATTTATGCCATTATGAACGAAGCGACCAAAAAAGTAGAAAAAGTCCATCGTGAACGTAGACAAGAGCTTGAAAATAAAGATGTTGTTGATAATTTATTAGAGTCAATGAAGCTTGACGAAGCTAGACGCAATTTAGATGAACATATTGATACAGTGTCAACCGCAACGATTGATACCATGCAAACCTATGGTGAATTAACAACCGAAGCTATTAAGATTCGTAATATGCAAGCTGCAACCAAAAAACAAGTTGAAAGTGCAAGAGCAATGCATTCACGAGGAATCGCATCGGTTGCTTCACAGCTTAGTGTTGTGGTTACCGCTGTTAACTCCGCTGCGATTAATGAAGCACAATCAATGGCAGGTAATACTTTAGCTGAAATGACAAGAGTGACAAATGACATTGCCAAAAATGAAGCTATTCGAATTGCAACTAGTCGTGATGAAATTAATAATGATTTAGAAGGCATGCTACAAAATTTAGCGGAATTTGGTGATACCCAAAAAGAAGCGACTGAAATCACCCGTGCGGCACTAGAAACAATGCGAGCAAATTTGGAAGAAATTGAAAAAATGTCTAAAGATGTTCAAAGTGATACACGAGAATTTATTGCGGTAACAGGTGATGTTTTATCAGAAAAATCTGAATCCAAAAAAGATAGCTCACATACTACTTCACCTTTTAAACTATAACAAGGGAATGCACAATGTATTTAGTTAGAGGACGTGAATATTTATCACAATACCCTAATTTTACTTTAGTGGGCAGGGAACATGATTTAGAGAGAATATCGTCTATTCTTATACGGAAATCATCAAATTCACTTTTGTTAACAGGACCCGCAGGTGTAGGGGTTTCAATGCTTACCCTTGGTTTACAGGCGGCTAAAAATAACCCAGATACACCATTTGATTTGATTGTAAAAAAATTATTTTGGTTAAATTGTGATGCTCTTTTTTCTAGCGGAGATAGTACTAAGATAAATAATGAGTTTCAAAGTATTTTAAAAAAACTAATGCAAACCCCTGAGTCAGTGCTGATTATTACCGATACGGCTAATTTTTTAGAAGCAGCACATAATACAGGTAATGCTCATTTTATTAATGCCCTAAACAACGCCGATAAATCAAATAATTTTCAAGTTATCCTCGAAGTTCGTGATGATAAACTTAGTAGTGTGCTAAAGGCTAGTACGAATATGCCAGAACTTTACACACTTTACGATGTCAAAGAACCTGCTGGGGATAATTTGAATTCCATTGTTACTACTGTTGCAAAGGAGTTATCTGCATACCACAAAATTGAAGTGGATAAAGATGCTATTGATGAGGCGATACATTTAACCTGTAAATATCGTGATAGTTTAGGTTTAGGCGGAGCACAGCCTCAACGTGCTATTTCATTACTTGATCGCGCACTTGCTAGTTATCGTCAACTTACACATAAACAGCATCCAAAAATTGCTGAGTTAATGGGTAAGATCGAAAAAAGTACCAATGAAACAGAACAACATGATTTGCGACAGCAACTTGAGCAATGGCAGCAAGATTGGCAGAAATTAAAGTCCGAAATTAGTAAAACATATCAATATCAACGTGATGCTGAAACGTTACGCTTCAAACTGCAAGATGAAATCACTCAGTTACAAAAAGAAGAGGACAACAATAATAAAAATTCAGAATCAGTTGCTATAAAGACATTTGCACAGTTAACCGCTGGAGGATTTGACTCACCAGAAGTTGCTAAATTAAAGGAAAAGATTCGACAAATTGATGCAGAAATTGCACAAAATAATGAACAACATCAAAAATTGGTGATGATAGCCAATAAAGATTTGCGACTAAATCGCCAAGAAGTGATTGCTGAATTTAGCAAAGTTTCAGGTATATCAGTAAACAAATTAGATGAGAATGAAGTTGAAAACTTGATTAATTTGGAGGCAAATTTATTATCGCGAATTTTTGGTCAAGATAACATTATTAAACATGTCGCCAATTCAGTGAAAGTTGCTAAAGTTGACACCCTTGAAGAATCAGGCCCTGCAATGTCTTACCTATTTTTAGGTCCATCTGGTGTAGGTAAAACCGAAATGGCCAAAGCTTTAGCGGAATATGTTTACGGTGACGAGAAATCGTTGGTTCGTTTTGATATGTCAGAATACATGGAAAAACATGCTGTTGCTAAATTAATTGGTGCACCTCCAGGATATGAGGGATTTGAAGCAGGTGGAATTTTAACAAACTCAGTTAGAACAAAACCAGTTGGAATCTATTTATTTGATGAGATTGAAAAAGCACATCCTGATGTCTTTAATATCTTTTTACAGATCTTATCGGACGGACGATTAACCGATAATGTAGGTCGAACTGTCGATTTTTCTGATATCATGATTATTATGACCTCAAATATTGGACAATCTTACTATTTGGATCCTAATCTTTCTGATGAAGCTGCATGTGAATTAGCGACAAATGAACTGAATAATACTTATCGTTCAGAACTGCTTAATCGTTTTAATGGGCGAGAAAATATTCTTCATTTTAAACGTCTACCAATGGAAGTTATTAAACGGATTATTCGTCGAGAAATTGACAAATTAAATCAATCATATAGTCCTCGTGGTTACACTATCGAAATAAAAGATTCTTGTATCAGTACATTCTGTAACGATCATTATGATATCATTCGTGGTGCCAGAGGATTGCCGGGTTATATAAAAACCAATGTTAGACCATTTATTGTTAATCATATTTTGCAGAATCCTCATGACCAAGGAGTGTTTAAAGCGATTTATAACCAACAGACACATGGTTTTGATATGAAATTTTATAAGATAAGATAGAGTTACTTTTATTAAGGAAGTGATTGGTTTCGGGCGTTATTTAAATTTGGATAAAATATATCAATTGTAGGAAAACGCCGAGTTATTTACACTTCATGATTAAAATAATCCTCTAAAAACTCATAAGGCGTTTTTCCTGAAATCGCTTTGTGCGGTTTAACGATATTATAAAAATTAATAAAGTGTTTGAGCTTTTGTTTTCTATCGTTTGTATCGTTAAATATTTGCTGATTATGCCATATCTCAATTCAAAGTTCGTATCACTCTTTCGGCTTTCCCATTCGTTTGTAAACAGGCGGGTTTGGTGAATTTTTGATTGATACGATAGTTATGACTCGTTTTAACAAATAGGTGTTCGCTTGTGCCTTGATATTCACGTCCATTATCGGAATGAACACATTGTAACTATCCCCTAAAATAGTACAGCAAAAAAGTAGAAAATTCTCTATGATAAAAGTAAAAGGGGATTTAATTATGAAAAAAATGACTGAACATCAAATCGTAGTTATTTAAAAAGAAGCTGAAGCTGGTATTCCTGTCAAGGAACTGTGCCGTAAATATGGCATGGGAAATTCAACTTTCTATAAATGGCGGGAAAAATACGGTGGTATGGAAATTTCGGATATCAAACGCTTAAAAGAGCTGGAGGCTGAAAATCGCAAGCTTAAGCAGATGTTTGCCGAACTGAGCTTAAAATCCCAGCTTCAGGAAGAAATCATAAAAAAGCTTTAGTGCCCACAAAGGCACGTAAAACGTGGCACAGCAACTACAACAAAATCATTCTGTTACTATTGCTATGAGCTGCGCTATCGTTGGCTTAAGCCGTTGTGCTTACGATTATCAACCTAAGTAACAGGATGATTCGGTGATTATTTGGTGTTGAATGCTATCACAGACCGGCATTTACGCTGGGGTTTTCCTAAATGCTTTAATCGTATCAAAAAGCTCGGCTATAAATGGAATCATAAACGGGTATATCGGGTGTATTGTGAATTAAAGCTTAATCTCAGAGTAAAGCGTAAAAAACGCATTCCTCCACGATGCCCAGAAAAGCCATTGGTGCCTAATAAACAAGGTGAATGTTGGTAAATGGATTTTATGAGTGACAGTAGCCGTAATCAACGTCACTATAGGACATTCAATGTCATCGATGACTTTAATCGTGAGGCGTTAGGTATTGATATTGCAGTGAGCTTACCGGCAGGAAGGATTACCCGTTATTTAGATAAACTGGCCGAATATCATGGGTATCCATTAAAAATACGGGTCGATAATGGACCCGAATTTACAGGAAAAACCTTTATAAACTGGGCTAAATCACATGATATAACCATTGATTATATCCAGCCCGGTAGCCCTTATCAAAATGGCTATATTGAACGATTTAATCGTACCTATCGTACTGAAGTACTCGATTTATATCTTTTTAACAACTTAGCACAAGCAAGGAGAATAACCGAAGAATGGTTAACGATTTATAACACCGAAAGGCCTCATGAAGCACTAAATAATATGACGCCGATTGAGTATAAAACACTAAAACAAGCAGCATGATTTTCTACGTGAGTTGTGTACTAAGTTTGGGGTATTTACATATCCAACCCAATAATTATGAGTAAGCGAATAGCCGTTCTAGGCGATAACACCACTACCTGAAGCAAAATCATTTCAGAATTGGATCAAAGTTTTTGCGCAATTGAAGGTGTAGCTTGTATTGGGGATTATGATCCTCGCCAAAATATTAGACAGTGCCCGCCTCTATCATTTTTTCGTTTTGGTAATATTGTTGTTCATATTGTTCAGGTGATACCCAGCCATTGGCTGAATGACGGCGTATCCGATTATAATAGATTTCAATATATTCAAATAGTGCTTTATTAGCCTGCTTCCTCGTTTTGTAGTAACAGTCATGAATAATATGTGTTTTGAGTGTATGAAAAAAACTCTCAACAACCGCATTATCAAAGCAGTTGCCTCTTCGACTCATGCTTTGCCTTAGCCCATATTGTAACAATAATTGCTTGAAATCAGCACTGCAATATTGGCTTCCTTGGTCACTATGAATGAGTACATTTTTAGGAAAGTGACGCCGAAATAAAGCTTGTTTTAATGTATTACACACTAAATGGCGGTCTATGTAGCGACTGGTTTGCCTAGCAATCACTTTTCGTCCATATAAATCGATAATCACCGACAAATATAACCAACCTTCACCCGTTTTAATATAAGTAATATCGGTTACCCATGTTTTATTAGGCTTATCAGGATTAAATTGCCTATCTAACGTGTTGGGCGCAATATTGTGATGAGCCTTGTCTGTTTTATGCTTGAATTTACGTGCTGCTTTACTCCGTAATCCCAATTGTTGCAAAACACGGCTAATTGTCCTTTCTGAAACTTGATAGCCTGCTTCTCTTGCATCATGA
>NZ_LZHC01000014.1:0-1621 GCF_001690535.1 Gilliamella sp. Bif1-4
CGCTTCTTTTGCCTTGGATTCGGCTCTTATCCGGTCTATATGATTAAGCATCGTTAACGTTTCACCACCAATTTCACTCACTAACTGCGTTTGGTCGATGATGTCTTGCTCTTTTTGTTTGTTAAAGATGTGTTTGAGCTCGTTATTCGCCTGCTCAGTATCTCGGCTTAGTTCGTTGATATCTTGTTTTTGGTCATCCCTATTGCGGATAATTATCGTCCCTTCCGATACCGCTGAATGCGTCGTCGAATGCTCGCTTTCGTTTTTATTGCGACTGGTTGGCATCGATGGCATGCCGCTAGAGCTTACCCCTGCACTGCTGCTACTGACTTGGTAGTCCGCTTTGTTTTCGATATCACTAAAGCTGATTGTGCCTGTGTCAAGGCGGTTTTGGCTCTTGTCTTTCGCTTCTGAGGCTATCACCGCCACGGCTAGAATAAAAACAACAAAAACTCAAATAAAATCAATAGCTTTACTGACTAATTTTTTGTAAGTGAAAATAGTAAGTTAATGTGTTTTTTGAATAGAGGGAGATATGGCCAATGCGCAATGCAACAAGTAGGCTTTATTTACTACAATGGTGCATAAAAATAATAATGGCTAAAGTGCATACTAAGCAAAAATTGGCAATTAAAAAAATTAATTATAGAATTTAGTGGCAGTATTAACTGCCACTTTTTAATAACGAATACTCTAACATAAGCTAGGATTATCGGGTTGGGGGGTTGAGTTTGAGCTACTATATTTCAGGATAGATACCTAATTCAATAACTTTAATTTCCCTACATACTATTCGAATATTATAATCTCCCCAAACATTGATAACATTAAAAAAATCATTTTCTGAATAATTATCACATAACCCAAAATAATTCAATTCATTTGAATTGAGTGTGCGATAATCATGGTTAATTTCATATACATTTCCATTATCACCTATGTCTTCATCTTGATTGGACACTGACATAAAAATAATAATAATACACTCAATTTGTATAATTTTATCTAAAGCAATAGCTTTAATTTTTACTTGATTATTAGCGATATTTAGTTCATCTATCCAACTAATTGATAATTTAGTTAAATCTAACATAGATTATACTCCTTATTTAATATTGAGCGTCTCAGTTGGATGTTGATTATGAAGTACATCCCTTGGGATCTCCCTACCATTTGCATCCAACCGTTGCCCTTTATTGATTCTAGCGCCATTTGTTCCATATTTTGGAGCTGTTGTCCTGACTATTCGACCGCTGTTCCAATTAATTGTAATCTCAGATCCATCTTTAGCAACAAACCTTTGATAACCTGCAGGACTAATTGATTTTTCTTCAAATCCATACTTTTCTAAAATTTTTCTTGCTTGTTCTGGTGATTTACCATCCAAATTAGGTAGTTCAGACGAAGCTCCATTACCTCCAACACCTTTTTTATCGCTATTACGAGATGATTCTTTTGGAGATTTATCATCGTCATCATCAGGCGGTAATCCCGGAGCCCCGCCTGCTGAACTACTTCCGGTACCTGTTAACGTATTATTATCTTTATTACTATCTTTCTCTTTTAGGTAATCATTATAATAACGTTCATAAGTTTTTAGTACTGCATCTTCAAGGAACCC
>NZ_LZHC01000015.1:0-17539 GCF_001690535.1 Gilliamella sp. Bif1-4
CAAAAACTTCCCTCATCAAGCGCCATTAAGCTTAATTGAAGCTGAAAATCAATTGCCACGGGATAAGTATAGCGATTTAATTCAGGTGGAAATGGGGGATAACTACCAATATAAAAAGATTATTAAAACCAAATGGCAACAATCGGCAATTTCATTACCATTAACACAATTTAAAGACTTAGAAAATGGCGTATATTTTTATGTCATGGCGGATAAAGGGCAATTAACCCCATTAAAGGGTGTAGAGCAAGCAGTTAGTTTACCTTCCTATATTCGTGTTGAAAAAGTGATGGGAAAAATCGTCGCTATCGTACAAAAAACACGTGTCCAATGGCTAACAACGGAATTTGATTACAAAAAAACCGCGCCGATTCGCAGTAAATTAACTGTGCTTGAAAGCCACTTAGTGCCAAAGTTAGTGATAGAAACTGAGTATGAAAAAGGCAGTTATTTACCGCTAACCCAAGTTATCAAAAATGCCCAAGGGACCACCATCAGAACCTTTGTTCGCGGTAAAAAGAAAAACATTGGGGCGATATTAGAAAGATTTAATGACCAGGGGATAAAAACCAACCATATTGAGATATCGAATGATGGCGATATTGAAAACCAATATCTCAATCACAAAGGTAGCATAGTATTGACTACTGATGAAATTGAAGACAAGGATAATCCACAACTCTATGACAATTTACCGTTTAACCCAGATGGCTTTGAGATGATACTGTTTGAACATTTTGATGATAAACGTGAGCACTAAACGATAAAACGTTTAATAAGATGAGGCGATGCCACAAATGATGGTTAGTGATACAAAATAACTAAGGATAATATGAAACATTTAGTAAAAATTTTTTTATTGTGGGCATGCATGTTTCAATGTGTTTTGGCGCAGGTAAAAATGAACAATCAACAAATACAAATAATAAAAAAATTAAAAGTACAAGGCATTGTGCCGGGTAAAGTTTATTTTCAACATGATTTTATGCTTTTCCTTGATAATGAAGAAAGCTTTCCTGAAAAAGATTTATTCTCATCAGCAATTGGTTTAGAAACCTATTCAAAGATGTATAGAGCGGGGATTCAAAGTATTGCAAAAGTTAAATTGAACGAAAATTACCAATATAGTGATATATGGCAGCGGAAGCGAAATATTATTGAAATAATGTATCCAACCGACTCTTTTCAATCACTAGAAGATGGGGTTTATTTTTATACGTTAGATGAGCATAAACAATTACATCAGCAAGCCTCATTCGAGGAGGTTTTTGAATTGCCTTGTTATTTGCGGGTTGAAAAAAAACACGGCATTGTAATTAGTATTCAAAAAAGATGCTTAGCATCTATTAGTCATTATGTCTATAATTATTGGATCAATAATAACTTAAAACACCTTAGATTGGAAAGGTATGATACTGATCATAATATTATCTATACTTCCGAAACATTTTTTGATGAAAATGGATTAATGATAAAACTTAGAAAAAAAAATACCAAAACAGGAAATACAGCTATTGAGTCTCTTGTTAGACAAGATGGAATTTACTCTATAGAAGAGCATTTTGATAATCAAGGCGTTAAAACGAATCATGTAATTCACTATAAGAATTCATTTCGTGTAAAAAATCAGGTATTAAATAAAGGTGGCAAGGTAATTAAAACTAATGATATAGAACCTGAAATCTTTGATTTTGAAAAAGATTTAGACGAGCCTTATCCGTACAATAAATTAATCATGAATGTCGAAAAAAGTCATTCCCTGTTAAAAGATGCTATGTTTGAACAAGGATTAGGCGAAAGCCGTCAATATGACAGCGAAGCGACCAACAGAGTAAAGTATTTAGGAATTCAGCCTCATCAGGTCTATTACCATAAATTACCCTTCCCCGGCTTTATGGCCGAGCGTTACAAAAACTTCCCTCATCAAGCGCCATTAAGCTTAATTGAAGCTGAAAATCAAACGCCACGGGATAAGTATAGCGATTTAATTCAGGTGGAAATGGGGGATAACTACCAATATAAAAAGATTATTAAAACCAAATGGCAACAATCGGCAATTTCATTACCATTAACACAATTTAAAGACTTAGAAAATGGCGTATATTTTTATGTCATGGCGGATAAAGGGAAATTAACCCCATTAAAGGGCGTAGAGCAAGCAGTTAGTTTACCTTCCTATATTCGTGTTGAGAAAGTGATGGGAAAAATCGTCGCTATCGTACAAAAAACACGTGTCCAGTGGCTAACAACGGAATTTGATTACAAAAAAACCGCGCCGATTCGCAGTAAATTAACTGTGCTTGAAAGCCACTTAGTGCCAAAGTTAGTGATAGAAACTGAGTATGAAAAAGGCAGTTATTTACCGCTAACCCAAGTTATCAAAAATGCCCAAGGGACCACCATCAGAACCTTTGTTCGCGGTAAAAAGAAAAACATTGGGGCGATATTAGAAAGATTTAATGGCCAGGGGATAAAAACCAACCATATTGAGATATCGAATGATGGCGATATTGAAAACCAATATCTCAATCACAAAGGTAGCATAGTATTGACTACTGATGAAATTGAAGACAAGGATAATCCACAACTCTATGACAATTTACCATTTAACCCAGATGGCTTTGAGATGATACTGTTTGAACATTTTGATGATAAACGTGAGCACTAAACGATAAAACGTTTAATAAGATTAGGCGATGCCACAAATGACAGTGGTAGTTAATCATAGATACAGAGTATGAAAAAGAGCTGATGGTAATCTGGAAGATAATTACAAGCATTATACGGATAAGACCGAAGGTATTGTAACCGATTGTAGTGATGCAAAATAACTAAGGTGTAGGATTTACTAGCGTTGTTTACAGTAATTTGAGAAACAACGGTAATGAATATATATAAAAAAACTAACGCCTTATCACAGACAAGCGATATGGCGCTTATATCATAAAGAAAAAATAACGGTTACTGATTTAGCTAAACGCTTTATGGTCAGTTACTAGGCCATTTATAACGTACTAAAGAAAGCCCGATTGAAGATTTTTGTGCCTTTAACCAGTAAGAATTAACGTTATAAAACCATTTGTTATGGTATTAAACCTCTGGTTAAAGTGGAAAAATCTATTGAAGATAAATTAAGACGACGAGCTAAATGCGATAACAAAACCTATCTGGGTGAAATGCTACACGTTGATACCAAACGTTTACCTTTACTTAAAAATGAAACAAAACAGCAAACTAGAGAATATTTATTTGTTGGCATTGATGATTTGGCATATCCATACTTTTTAGTACCAAAAAGATAAGGTCATCGATTTCTTTTGTATTCAATCGGCGACTGGTAATTTAATGTTGAATGAAGTCGATTATAATTAAACCAATCCACATAGTGATTAAATTCCAATTTAAGTTGCGCCAGTGAATCAAAAATAGTATTTGACACAAATTCTGTTTTCACTGCTTTAAATGTGCTTTCTGCAATTGTGTTATCATAAGGACAGCCTTTGCGACTTAACGACTGTTTAATTCCAAATGCTGTTAAACATTCATCAATCAAATGATTATCAAACTCTTTTCCTCTATCAGAATGAAACAACTCAATCGTCTGTAAGTTCATTGGAATTTGACTCATAGCTTGCATCACCAGTGCTGCTGTTTTATACCTTCCAGCACTTCGTCCTACTATTTCTCGATTACTGATATCAACAATTACACAAAGGTAGTGCCAACGTTGTTTAACCCTTACATAGGTTAAATCGGTCACCAATATCTTTCGTGGTTGACCTATATCAAATTCTCGATTAAGTTCATTCCCCACCGCCGATTCATTGCTTTTTTCTGTATCAATACAATATCTTTTACAGGTGTATTTCGAAACCCAGCCATTTTTTGCCATGATTCGACCTATTCGGCGTCGAGATACGGTTATGCCTTGCTTTCTCAGCTCTGCTTGCAGACGCCTTGTACCATAAGCTAGATAATTATTATTAAAAATTTCACCCACTATTTCACTCAGTGATATAGCTTGTGGTTGCTGCATCAATTGCCGTTGAGAATAGAAACGATTTCGGGTTACATTTAAACATCGACATAATGCACGTAAGCTGTATCGATGCTTATTATATAAAATTAACTCGATTTTCTTCCCATTATCAACGCCGCTTGCTTTAGGATATCATTCTCCATTAACAAGCGTTTATTCTCTTTGCGTAGCGCGATAAGTTCGTTCTCTTCAGTTCGACGATTATCTTTTGCGATGAATGAGCCGGTAGTTTGGTACTGCGTTATCCACTTATCTAATGCTGATTTGGTGAGTTCATACTCTGCGACGATATCTGCACGTTTTTTACCATTTTGATATAGCATGACCATTTGTTTTTTGAATTCGTTAGTAAAGCTACGTTTTGCTCTTCGCACTAAATCAATTGCCATTGTTGTTACCTTCTTTTATTTTTAGTTTATCATAACAATGACCTTATAAAACTGGTACTAATTAGTGTAGCCTATCCAACGCTTTATTAATTTTTATAATACCGTTAAACCGCATAAAGCAATTCCAGGAAAAACGCCTTATGAGTTTTTGAGGATTATTTTAATCATGCAGTGTAAACGACTCGAGTGAAAGTGAAATAGGTTTTTACACCTGATATTTTACCAATAATTGTTGACCTGATTTTATCTTTCCATATCAACATGTATATCTTGTTGATTAATCATAAAATAAAATTTTTGTTTATTACTTATTTTAACGGTAAGTCATTTATCCATTAAACAGTAGATTATTAGTTAAAATGAGACGTCGGCAATCGTATATCATTGCTCGCCTTGTAGTCGTATATAGTTCAACTCCGGACTGGTAAGGTTTATACCTTACAAAGGGCTTACAGGAATATGTCCCCTCTTGCACACGGGTCGAAAAGTTATGCAATTATAACGCCTTCCTTAAAGTCTCCCTTTCGGGAGTTTGAGGCTCCCTTGAGGAGTTTTACAAGCTTGTGGATAATGAGAGGGTATTTCGCCTCTACCCTTACCCACTGATGAAAGAGGAAAGTATTTCATTTCCGTCTTTCATTACTCTTGATTTTATGAAAATATCACAAAAATCAAAATCTTATCGCTGTTTGTCGCACTTAAATTTTAGTTGTAAACGTACGAGCAATAACATCACGTTGTTGTTCTGCTGTTAATGAGTTAAAACGTACTGCATAACCAGAAACACGAATTGTTAATTGTGGGTATTTTTCTGGGTGTTTTACAGCGTCTTCTAAAGTTTCACGACGAAGAACGTTTACATTTAAATGTTGACCACCTTCAACTTTTACAGTTGGAGCAACATCTAATGGAACTTCGCGATATTCGAATTGACCAAGTTCTGCAGTAGGAATGATTTGATCTTCTTTATAAACTGATTTAGCAGCTACACAACGAGCTTCTTTTGTAGAGTCGTCTAATAACCAGAAAGAGTTTAGAAGTGCTGAGTTGTCTGCTTTAGTAATTTGGATACCTGTAATCATTTTAAATCCTCCTAACGGGGCCTTATTGCCCTAAAATAATTATGGTTAATATAGCACTTTAAAAATTTGATAAAAGTCAAAAAAAGCTATTGCTTCAATAAGTAATACCTTTAATTTCTATTTTTTTTTGTGATAGGTTATTATGTAGAAATATATTAGTTATTGCCCAGAAACACTGGCATTATTGATGAGTGATATCAAAAGATGACAATAAAATTGACTTGGCATGAAGTTATTGGTGCAGAAAAACAAAAACCTTATTTTCAACAAATAATGCAATTTGTAATGGCTGAGCGTGCTAATGGCAAGATAATTTACCCGCCTCAGCATGATGTGTTTAATGCGTTTCGTTTTACACCATTTGATCAAATCAAAGTGGTGATTTTAGGGCAAGATCCTTATCATGGTCCTAATCAAGCTCACGGTCTTTCTTTTTCTGTTTTACCCGGAGTTAAGATACCACCATCGTTAGTTAATATTTATAAAGAACTGGCAAACGATATTGATGGTTTTACAATTCCTTCTCATGGCTATTTAGCTTCTTGGGCTGCTCAAGGTGTATTACTATTAAATAATGTGTTGACCGTTGAAGCTGGGCAAGCGCATTCTCATGCAAAAATAGGTTGGGAAACTTTTACTGATAATGTGATAGCAGCAATCGATAAGTATCTTGAAGGTGTGGTTTTTTTATTGTGGGGATCTCCTGCACAAAAAAAAGGGCAGTTTATTAATCGCCAAAAACATCATGTATTAACATCGGTGCATCCATCACCGTTATCTGCTCATCGTGGATTTTTTGGCTGTAAGCACTTTTCAAAAGCGAATGATCTTATTATACAACAAGGAAAAATTGCCATAGATTGGCAGCTAAGAATACCGGAAAAAGCGAATGAGTAGCCATAAAAAACGTCGAACGGGCTTGCAGGAAATTGCCAATTTAATTGGGATAAGTAAAATGACAGTCAGTCGTTTTTTACGCGATCCCAATCTTGTTTCTGAACCACTTCAATTACAAATTTCAGCCGCAATAGATAAACTAGGATATATTCCTAATAAAGCACCAGACATGCTTTCTAATGCCAAAAGTAATGCAATTGGAGTGTTGTTACCCTCATTAACTAATCAAGTTTTTGCCGATGTATTAAAAGGTATTGAAATTGAGACAGATATGCATGGTTATCAAACTATGATTGCTCATACGGGGTATAGTCCTGAAAAAGAAGAAATGCGATTGCGCTCGTTACTTGCCTATAATATTGATGGTTTAATATTAACAGAGCGTACACATACTAATGCGACTCGTAAAATGATTGAAATATCGGGTGTGCCAGTCGTTGAAATTATGGATAGTTCTTTACCATGTATTGATATGGCAGTTGGCATTGATAATTTTACTGTGACTAAAAATATGATTTATAGAATGATTAATAAAGGTTACAAAAATATTGCCTATTTTAGTGCAAGGCAAGATGAGCGAAGTATTATAAGACAAAAGGCTTATGAAGAAGCAATGAACGAACTTGGGTTAACACCAAAGACATTTGCAACCACAGAGCATTCATCTTATTCATTAGGGACAAAATTACTTCATCAAGCATTAGCCCAATACCCTCAAGTTGATGGTGTATTTAGCACAAATGATGATTTAGCATTAGGTGTATTGTTTGAATGTCAGCGGCTTAATATTAAAGTGCCAGAACAGATTGCTATTGCCGGTTTTCATGGACACGATGTGGGCCAAGTTGTGACCCCAAAATTGGCTTCCATTTTAACACCAAGAGTTGAAATTGGGCAAAAATCAGCACAAATGCTATTAAAATGTATTAATGGTGAGTCTATAACTGAAAAAACGATTGAATTTCCTGTTCAATATTTAGATGGAGAAAGTATTTAATATAGAAAAGTGGTTAGTGAAAGAAAACATTTTTAAATAGAAAAAAAACCAAAAATCACTTATTTATTAGCCACGCTAGAGTTTGCGAGGCTAGTTACAGTACTTTATAACCCTTTAGGGTTTTCGCCATATTGGTTAGGACCAGGAGTTGAATCGGTACACATAAGTTTTAATAGCGTATAAGGTGTTGCAGTCCAAAAGTACCAACCCGGTTTATCAACATCATGCAAACGGCGTACTGTAACTGCGAAATTAGGAACAAATAAAGCCAACGTCAAGCTCAAAGTTAAAACGAGGTTATTTTTCATCATATTATCAATAATTATCATCAAAATAATTAGAACAATATAGATCGAAGAGAACATCCAATATTCTTCACGGCAAGCTCGCCCATCAAAATTTCCATAATTTATTGTAATACAATCAATAAACCAATTCATTCCCTATTCCTTTTTGATTTAATAACTGACAATCATTCTAATGAAAAAAAATAAAACTGATTTTTATCGTTGAATTTTTTATTTTTATTTTTTTATCAATATTTACATTGCCTATGAGTCTGTTGATTTCAGGTTTTCATAAAGTGATAACTATGTTAGAATTATCGCTCAGTGGTTATTTATACCAGCTAACAGATTATAGAAAATAACACTGAGGCCCTCCATGAAAATAGTTGAAGTAAAACACCCTCTTGTACGCCATAAAATTGGATTAATGCGTGAACACGATATTAGTACCAAAGACTTTCGTGCTCTTGCCAGCGAAGTTGGCAGTTTATTAACTTATGAAGCAACTGCTGATCTACCTACCGAAACAGTAACAATAGACGGTTGGTGTGGACCTGTTCAAGTAGAACGTATTAAGGGTAAAAAAATTACGGTTGTACCTATTTTGCGTGCAGGCTTAGGTATGATGGATGGTGTGCTTGAGCATGTGCCAAGTGCCCGTATTAGCGTTGTCGGTTTTTACCGTAACGAAGAAACGCTAGAACCTGTTCCTTATTTCCAAAAACTAACTTCGGATATTGAAGATCGAATGGCTTTAGTTGTTGATCCAATGTTAGCCACAGGTGGTTCAATGGTGGCGACAATCGATTTACTTAAAAAAGCAGGTTGTAAAAATATTAAAGTATTAGTTTTAGTTGCTGCACCAGAAGGTATTAAAGTGCTTGAACAAGCTCACCCTGATGTTGAACTTTATACTGCATCGATTGATGAGAGGTTGAACGAAAAAGGCTACATATTACCTGGACTGGGTGATGCTGGAGACAAAATCTTCGGCACAAAATAAAATCTCAAAATTTAGACCGGTTAAACCGGTTTTTTTATGCCTGTCAAACAGGCAAGTTATACAACAAATTTAGTTAAGTAAGAGAGGCGCGATGTGAGCAATATCACAACAGACAAAACAGAAAATATAACATCACTGCATAAACATTCTTGGCAGGATATTTTTACTGGCGCACAAATGTTATTTGTCGCATTTGGAGCATTGGTATTAGTACCGTTGTTAACTGGGTTAAATCCCAATGTAGCGCTTTTTACTGCTGGAATAGGTACTTTATTATTTCAATTAACCACGAAAGGTAAGGTACCGGTATTTTTAGCTTCATCATTTGCTTTTATTGCCCCTATTTCATTTGGCGTTGCGCAATGGGGAATCCCCGCTACTTTAGGCGGTTTAATAGCTGCTGGATTTGTATTTATGTTTTTTGCTTTTTTGGTAAAAATAAATGGTAAAGATGTCATTGATCGCATCTTGCCGCCGGTTGTGACAGGTCCAATTATTATGGTTATTGGCTTATCGCTTGCGCCGGTTACCGTTGGGATGGCAATGGGTAAAAATAGTGGACTACAAGCTGAAAATTATCAATTGATTCTTATTTCAATGGCTTCACTATTAACAACGTTAGTGGTGGCTATTTGGGCAAAAGGTTTTTTAAAATTATTACCTATTATTTCGGGTATTGTGGTTGGTTATACGCTCTCTTGTATGTTCGGTATTGTCAATTTTCAACCGGTGATTGATGCGCCATGGTTTAAAATACCTGATTTCACGTTTCCAGTATTTCACTGGCAAGCCATTTTGTATATGCTGCCAATTGTGATTGCACCAACCATTGAACATGTTGGTGATATTATGGCAATTAGTACTGTCACAGGTAAAGATTATACGCGTGATCCTGGTTTACAGCGTACATTACTCGGTGATGGATTGGCAACTTCGACAGCGGGATTTTTTGGTGGGCCTCCCTGTATTACTTATGCGGAAGTAATTGGTGCGGTAACGTTAACGCGTAATTTTAAAACTCGCGTCATGACATGGGCGGCAATTTGGGCCATTTTAATGTCTTTTATTGGCAAAATTGGAGCATTTTTAGGCTCAATTCCAACTGTAGTCATGGGGGGAATTATGGTGCTATTGTTTGGTTCCATTGCATCAGTGGGCATAAATATTTTAGTTAAACACAAAGTGGATCTTTCTGTGCCTCGAAATATGTGTATTGTCTCATTAGTTTTAGTTTTTGGAATTGGTGGGATGATCTTTGATTTTGGATCATATGCCTTACAAGGTATCAGTTTATGCGGAATTTTAGCCATTGTGTTAAATCTGATCTTGCCAAATCAAGTCAAACCGACTGATAGCCACTAAATTAATTCAACTATCGTTGACTATATTTATAGTCAACGATAGTTATAATATAGCTGTGTTAACCTATTATTATAAATTCTCAATTAATCACGAAACGGTATAGGATCCTGAATATTTTTTACAAAAAATATAACCTAAAAAGTAAATAAGTGGGTAAATACCTCATAGTTAGCACACAACTTGCGTATAAAATTATATTGGCTGTTTTATATTCAATGCATTTTACAATTTTATTTATGATATAAGCCGCTAATCCGTGATAAGGTGAAGGAGTTATTTGTCAAAAAGTTTCAGGAAACTATGTGTTTTAGTATAAAAACACACTTATCAAAAAATAAGTGTGTTTTTAATGATAAACCGTTTTATTTAATTGGACGCATGGTTGGGAATAAAATTACGTCACGAATTGTATGGCTGTTGGTAAATAGCATCACGGTACGGTCAATACCGATCCCAAGTCCTGCTGTTGGCGGTAAACCGTGCTCCAGCGCTGTAATATAATCTTCATCATAAAACATCGCTTCATCATCACCCGCATCTTTTTGTGATACTTGATCAGCAAAGCGTTGAGCTTGATCTTCAGCATCATTAAGCTCTGAGAATCCATTACCAATTTCACGACCACCAATAAAAAATTCAAATCGATCAGTCACAAATGGGTTTTCATCGTTACGGCGAGCAAGTGGGGATACTTCAGCTGGATATTCAGTAATAAAGGTTGGTTGAATTAAGTTTGATTCAGCCACTTCTTCAAAAATTTCAGTTACCACTCGACCAAGTCCCCAACTTTTTTCAATTTTTATACCAACTGATTGTGCTATGGCACAAGCTTTATCAAAGTCATCTAGATCAGTATTATTGGTTTCAGGGTGGTAATGGCAAATGGCTTCACGCATGGTCATTTTGATAAATGGTTTACCAAAATCAAACGTATGTTCACCATATTGCACAACAGTATCACCTGTTACCGCAATAGCTAAACGACGGAATAATGTTTCTGTTAATACGATCAGATCTTTGTAATCAGCATAAGCCATGTACATTTCCATCATGGTAAATTCTGGATTATGTCTTGGTGATACGCCTTCATTTCGGAAGTTGCGATTAATTTCAAATACCCGCTCAAAGCCACCTACAACTAATCGTTTTAGATAAAGTTCTGGCGCAATACGCATATACATATCTAAATCAAGCGCATTGTGATGCGTAATAAATGGTTTAGCTGATGCACCACCCGGAATTACCTGCATCATTGGCGTTTCGACTTCCATAAAGTGGTTTTCAATCATAAAGTTGCGGATTTCACTGACAACTTTGGAACGCGCTTTAAAAGTCTCTCTTGACTCTTGATTTGTGATAAGATCCAAGTAACGTTGACGGTAACGCATTTCTTGATCGGCAAGTCCATGAAACTTATTAGGTAATGGGCGAAGAGCTTTAGTTAATAAACAAATTTCTTCACAGTGAATAGAAAGCTCACCAGTTTTAGTCTTAAATAGGTAACCTTTAGCGCCGACAATATCTCCCAAATCCCATTTTTTAAATTGCTCGTTATAAAAGCCTTCAGGGAGATCATCACGAGTAACATAAAGTTGGATTTGTCCAGCAACATCTTGTAGAGAAACAAACGAGGCTTTACCCATAATACGACGCATCATTATACGACCAGCCACAGTTACAATAATTTTATTTTCAATCAGTTCTTCGTTAGTTTTATTGCCATATTGTTTATGGAGATCACTAGAAATCGCATCACGGCGAAAATCATTAGGGAAAGCAATACCTTGTTCGCGAAGATGAGCGAGCTTTTCGCGACGTACTTTTAGTTCATTATTTAACTCTTCAATTTGGTTTTGTTGATCTTGCTGCTCTGTTGACATAGTTTTACCTTTTATTTATAACCAAGCGGTTTATAAACCTGCTTTTAAGCTTTCTTTAATAAATTGATCTAAATCGCCATCTAATACGGCCTGTGTATTACGAGTTTCAACGCCAGTACGCAAATCCTTGATACGCGAATCATCAAGTACATAAGAGCGAATTTGGCTTCCCCAACCAATGTCAGATTTAGTTTCTTCCATTTGTTGTTTTTCGGCATTCTTTTTTTGCATCTCAAGCTCATACAGTTTTGCTTTTAACTGTTTCATTGCTTGATCTTTATTGCTGTGTTGTGAACGGTTATTTTGACACTGCGTCACAATACCAGTTGGAATATGGGTAATACGTACTGCAGACTCGGTTTTATTCACATGCTGCCCACCGGCACCCGATGCACGGTACACATCAATGCGAAGATCGGCTGGGTTAATGTCGATATCAATATCATCATCAATTTCAGGATAAACAAAAACTGAAGAAAATGAGGTGTGGCGTCGATTACCTGAGTCAAATGGGCTTTTACGGACAAGGCGATGCACCCCAGTTTCTGTACGTAACCAACCGTAAGCATAATCACCAGATACTTTAATCGTTGCTGATTTAATACCGGCAACATCGCCATCAGAGACTTCCATTACGTCGGTTGCAAAGCCTTTTGATTCAGCCCAACGTAAATACATTCTCAGTAGCATTTCAGCCCAATCTTGTGCTTCAGTGCCTCCTGAGCCTGATTGGATATCCAAATAACAATCTGCGCTATCGTAATTGCCTGAAAACATACGCCGAAATTCAAGGCCGGCCAGTTTTTTTTCTAGTTGATCAAGTTCGCTGTTTGCTTCATCGAAAGTCTCTTGATCTTCCGCTTCAATAGCCAGTTCAAGTAAGCCTTCAACATCGTCAAGACCTTGCGTTAAAGAATTGATAGTATTGATAATTTCATCTAGTGCAACGCGCTCTTTACCTAACGCTTGCGCTTTTTCGGGATCGGTCCAAACTTCGGATTGCTCTAATTCAGCATTGACTTCTTCGAGCCGTTCTTTTTTTACATCATAGTCAAAGATACCCCCGAATCACAGCCGTGCGTTCGGTAAGTTCTACTATCTTTGATTTAACTGGATTAATTTCAAACATGATTTAAATGGAGTTGCTCAGTTTTATGATTTATTAAACAAGCGTCCATTGTAGCGGATTTGGGCATAATTTAGCAATTGCCAATTACTATTTTTGACTTTGACTCAGTGCTCGAAAAGAAAAGATGGCGCACTAGGCGCCACTTTTTAAGGTGAAAAGAATATGAGTACAATCAAGTTATTTTTTTGCTTCAGCGTATAGCTCAGCAACTTTATCCCAGTTAACTACATTCCAAAATGCACCAATGTAATCAACACGGCGATTTTGATATTTTAAATAATAAGCATGTTCCCAAACATCTAGTGTTAAAATCGGCGTACCAGAAACACCAGCAAATTTTTCGCCCATTATCGGTGAATCTTGGTTGGCTGTAGAAACAACTTCAAGTTTACCATTTTGTAATACTAACCAAGCCCAACCTGAACCAAATCGAGTTGCTGCCGTTGCTGCAAATTTTTCTTTAAATGCATCAACCGAACCAAAATCTTTTTCGATGGCCGCTTTTAGGTCGCCTTTTAGTTCAGTACCAACTTTTAATAGCTCCCAGAAAAGAGTGTGATTAACATGACCACCTACGTTATTTTTAATACCCGTGATTTTGTCAGTAGGTACTTTATCTAAATTTTTTAACAAAGTGCTAGGGCAAAATTCTTTTAATTCAACTGGCAAAGTTTCAAGAATGGCATTTGCATTGTTCACATAGGTTTGATGATGTTTATCGTGATGAAGATGCATAGTTTCAGAATCAATATAAGGTTCTAATGCATCATAAGCATAAGGTAATGGAGGTAAAGTATAAGCCATGAAATTTGCTCCTTTCATATATTAGGTATTATTAACTACTTTATTTCATGAGTATACGGGCTATTAATATAGCTCTCAAACTATCACTTAGATAGTTAGTGACTATCTGTTATCAGAATGACTATTGCTTTTTCAATTCGTCTTCATTATTTGCTATAAATGGGGTATACATCATAATTGCGTGGTTTTCGCTGATGAGCTTTTCTTCAACATGGTTATCAATTAAATGTGTTTTACGTTGCCATATTTTATTATGTCTGGTATAACCTCCCCACCATTGTTGTTCAATGCGATGATCGGTTTCTAGGATTTCATAATGATTACTTAAAGGGGTATCAGCAAGTAATTCGCCATGTAAATATTGATTATCAAGCCAAAGATTAAGCTGGTAAGTGCTATTGGTTTTATTGATTAACTGTAAATCTACATAGTTATAAGATAGGGTGGCGCCACAAGCAAAAGGAATAGTTCGATTGATATCAGGGAAAACATCAAAACTATGACGCCAACGTTCTATGATTGTAAGATCGGAGTGTAATACAATCCAATAAATTAAATTACCTAATTGGCATAATCCTCCACCAATATCTTTGCCTATCTGTCCATTATGTAATGATAGCCCTTCTAAAAATCCCCTTTTTTTGGATGGGCGCCCTACTTTTTGCCAGATCGAAAAACGTTGATTAGGCTTAATGATTGAACCATTAAGTTTTTCAATTGCTAATCTAAGATTAGTGATTTTGTTATATTGTAAATACATATCAATATCTTTTAGTTGTCTTAATAAAACAGACTGATGTTTTTTGTGTGAATAACAACATGTATTATTATTTATGTCGACAGTACAATATGCGTTACGATGTCGCCACCAATCAAATTTTCGTTTTAAGATAAAATATTCTTTGCCTAATTTTAGCCTTAATTTACTGCGTTTTATCGGCTTATCGATAATAATATCCTGCATATTTTCCATTCCCTTATCGACAATATGTAATCAGTCATTTTTCTAAAGGTGACAGATAGCGTTTGCTTAACTTGTCGAGAAAAGTGAAAAGTTTTTGATTCATTTTAGTATAATCATGAGAGCGAAGCTTATCAGGTGTATCGACAAAGCGGTATTTTTCTGCTTGGCTAAGTTCCTTTTGTGAATGGGCAATTAATAATTCGACCACTTCAGGTGTTAACTCCATATGGCATTGGAAACCATAAACAAATTTACTGTATGCAATGATTTGACGAGGACACCCTTCACTATAAGCAATAATTTGAGCATCTTTGGTTAAACCTGGCATATCATTGTGCCAATGACCGACTTCTAATGTGCTACCAAAATCAGTAAACAAAGGATTTGTTTTACCGATTTGAGTTAATGTAATAGGGAATTTGCCAATTTCTTTTTCTGGGCTATTGCTATAACTTGCCCCTAAAGCTTCACCGATTAATTGTGAACCAAGACATACACCAATGACTACTTTCTCTGCTTTTATTGCAGATAAAATAATGGCTTGTTCTGCTTTAGAATCAAAATGAGCGCATTCTTGTTTGGTAGTTGATGGTGACTGTGGACCGCCCATAACAATAAGAAAGTCGATATCATCAATGCTATAAGGAAGTGGTTCATTAAGGTAAACGCAAGAATAAGTTATAGTGTGATGATTATTTATAGCCCACTGTTCATAAGCTCCAGGCGCTTCAAAATCTTCATGAATAATAAAATGTATATGCATTGACAGACTCTCCTTTAATTTTTACGATAAATAATTTTTCTGTTGTACCAATTCAGGGAGTAATTATTCTCACTATAATAAGATAATATGAATTAATTTAATTAGGCTTACAAATCAAAAAGATTACATCGCTTATGGCATTTGAATTTATTGTACGGATAAGGCTCGTCTAAATCTTTTTCAAAATCAAAGATTTCAGGTTCTATATTATTAGTTTTAATTACCTTGCCATTCTTATTTAATACCTGATTTTCTACACGAAATGAATTCTCATAGTGAATTACATGATTCGTTTTAACGCCTTGATTATCAAAATATTCACCTATCCCATAAATCCCGTCATGTCTAATATAAGATTCAATGAGAAAACTACCTGTTTTGATATTTTTTCTAATAGTTTTAGTCATTAAACCTGTATTTTCATCAAACCATATTTCAGAAGAATAAATAATATTATGATCAGTATCATACATTTCTATTCTAAGATGTTTCAAATTGTTATTGCTCCAATAATCATAGACATAATGAGTAATTGCTGCTAAACACCTTTTTTGGATACTGACAACAATACCCTGTTTTTTTTCAACCCGTAAATAACAAGGCAATTCAAAAACATCCTCGAATGAGGCTTGCTGATGTAATTGTTTATGTTCATCTAACGTATAAAAATAAACCCCATCTTCTAGTGATTGAAAAGAGTCGGTTGGATACATTATTTCAATAATATTTCGCTCTCGTTGAACTACATGAATATATTGATAGTTTTTATTTAATTTTACCTGAGAAATATTTTGAATTGCCATCATATACATATCTGGATGGTTTTCTAAACCATTCACTGATGTGAATAAATTTTTTTTAGGAATGCTATTTTCGATCTTGTAAGAAAGTCTAAAATCATGCTGAAAATAAACTTTATTTGGCATAATGCCTTGTGCTTTAATTATTTGTATTTGGTGATTGTTTATTTTTACCTGCGCCAAAACACATTGAAACATGCATGCCCACAATAAAAAAATTTTTACTAAATGTTTCATATTATCCTTAGTTATTTTGTATCACTAACCATCATTTGTGGCATCGCCTCATCTTATTAAACGTTTTATCGTTTAGTGCTTACTTTTATCATCAAAATGTTCAAACAGTATCATCTCAAAGCCATCGGGGTTAAACGGTAAATTGTCATAGAGTTGTGGATTATCCTTGTCTTCAATTTCATCAGTAGTCAATACTATGCTACCTTTGTGATTGAGATATTGGTTTTCAATATCGCCATCATTCGATATCTCAATATGGTTGGTTTTTATCCCCTGGTCATTAAATCTTTCTAATATCGCCCCAATGTTTTTCTTTTTACCGCGAACAAAGGTTCTGATGGTGGTCCCTTGGGCATTTTTGATAACTTGGGTTAGCGGTAAATAACTGCCTTTTTCATACTCAGTTTCTATCACTAACTTTGGCACTAAGTGGCTTTCAAGCACAGTTAATTTACTGCGAATCGGCGCAGTTTTTTTGTAATCAAATTCCGTTGTTAGCCATTGGACACGTGTTTTTTGTACGATAGCGACGATTTTTCCCATCACTTTTTCAACACGAATATAGGAAGGTAAACTAACTGCTTGCTCTACACCCTTTAATGGGGTTAATTGCCCTTTATCCGCCATGACATAAAAATATACGCCATTTTCTAAGTCTTTAAATTGTGTTAATGGTAATGAAATTGCCGATTGTTGCCATTTGGTTTTAATAATCTTTTTATATTGGTAGTTATCCCCCATTTCCACCTGAATTAAATCGCTATACTTATCCCGTGGCAATTGATTTTCAGCTTCAATTAAGCTTAATGGCGCTTGATGAGGGAAGTTTTTGTAACGCTCGGCCATAAAGCCGGGGAAGGGTAATTTATGGTAATAGACCTGATGAGGCTGAATTCCTAAATACTT
>NZ_LZHC01000016.1:0-139167 GCF_001690535.1 Gilliamella sp. Bif1-4
GGCTTAATACGTCAGTTTATACCAAAGTCAGCGGCCATTTCATTAGTTGACGACGAACAGATAAAGAAAATACAATATCTATTGAACACACGCCCAAGAAAACGGCATAAGTTTAAAAGCCCTGCCGATTTTTATTCTAAGGAGTTAAGAAGAATTGCACTTCATGTTTGAATCCAGGTATTTAATTAATAAAAATTGGATAAGTATTAACAAGTTTCTTAATAAGTATGTTCTTATAGAGCGCAATTAGTAGCTTTAGATATGTAACGTGAAGTATATAATTACTGATAATTATACGATTGAGCATTCTTAGTGATTCCAACATTTATATTAAGGTAAATTATCAATGAAAATATTAATTGTTGAAGATGATAGCTTGCTACAAAAAGGTTTATACGATGGTATAACGTCAAATGGTTATGTTTGTGAAGTTGCTACAAATGGTAAACAAGCTGAAGATTATATTCAATTTGGGCAGTTTAGTTTAATTATACTCGATTTAGGATTACCTGATTGCGATGGACTTGGCTTACTGATTCGCTGGCGAAAAAATCATATTTCAACACCAGTTTTGATTTTAACTGCACGCGATACCATAGAAGATAGAGTCGATGGTTTAGATAATGGTGCCGATGATTATTTGATTAAACCTTTTGCTTTAACTGAATTATTAGCTAGAGTAAGAGCGTTAATTCGTAGAGATCAAGGTACCGCAGATAATCTTATCAGTTATGGCCCTATTACTATTGATATAAAACAACAAAAAGTGACTGTTAATAACCAACAAGTAGTGTTAACACCAAAAGAGTTTATTGTATTATCTCGATTAATGCTAAAAGCTGGCGAAAAGGTCCACCGTGATTTATTGCAAAATGATCTTTATGATTGGCAAAGTGACCCCAGCTCAAATGTTTTAGAAGTGTATATTCACGGGTTACGTAATAAATTAGGTAAAAATTTCATTCGCACAATACGAGGTTATGGTTATCAACTTATTGATGGATGTTGATAAATCGATTAATTTAAATTAGATAATTAAAATATGATTTCAGAATCACTTAGTAATATACGCCACAGTATTCGTTGGAACCTATTTTTTACTTTGGGTTCTATCATGTTGGTTTGTCAGATTATTACTGTCCTTTGGTTATGGCACGAAAGTAAAGAACAAATAGATGTATTGGTTAATTTGACTCTAAGTCAAAATAAAATTGATGAAGTTGTTGAAGAAGAAGAATTAGAAGCGATTTTCGTTTTGTTTTGTTCTGCTTTTTCTATGATGGCAGTAACACTAATTTTAGCATACAAAGCGATCAAGTGGATCACAAAACCGTTGGAAATTTTAGAGAAAGATCTTAATCAACGTACCGAGGAGAACCTAAAACCCATTGCGCCAATCAGCAATATGCGTGAAATTAAATCGATTACATCTGTATTGAATAATCTTTTTATTAGGCTGAGTACAACATTATCTCAAGAACGTCTTTTTACCGCCGACGTAGCGCATGAAATGAGGACACCTTTAGCAGGCATTCGTTTACATCTAGAATTGTTAGAAAATAAAAATAACATTGATTGCACAGAGTTAATTGATCGTATAGATCGATTAGTCAGTACTGTAGAACAGCTATTAATGCTTGCTCGAACTAGTCAAAAGTTTACTGTAGGAAAGTATCAACATATTAATTTTTATAATGATATTATGATTCCGCTGTCTGATGAACTAACAGAATTGACTTCACAAAAACAGCAACAGCTTGAATGGTATTTGACTGATAAAGATCTTATTTTTAATGGTGATGCAACCTTAATAAGACTATTAGTACGTAATTTAGTTGAAAATAGTTATCGCTACAGTCCTGAGAACACTAAAATTGTGGTAAGTTGTTACAAAATTAAAAAAGATATCATTATTACTGTAGAAGATGAAGGTAATGGCATTGATGAGTCTAAAAGCGAAAAAATGATCCAAGCCTTTTTTCGTATGGATCGCAAGCATAATGGTATTGGGCTTGGTTTAAGTATAGTCAACCGTATTGCTAAATTACATCAAGGTCTATTTACCTTAAAAAATAGACCTAATAATGTAAAAGGTGCTATTGCACAATTGAGGATTACTGATTCACTTCGTCAACTAAACGAGTGATTAATTTGTTGTTGCTATTTTCTTTAATAATGGATGTTAAAAAACGTTGCCAAGTTCGTTCAATTTTGGCTTTAGCAAAAAAAGGAATGTAATTGGCAATAGGAATAAGAGTTGAATTACCGATATTATCGATAATAATTAAGCGACGGTTATCTGCACTTAAGTGCTGAAACAAAATATTTTTGCTTTTTATTGTCATTGTAATAATACGATCTTTTAATAGAGCTGATTTCAAATTTCTTAATGAAGTAACTAAATCATCGTAATATTGCTTAGTTAATTTTGTATCAGCGAGGTATTTTTCAAGTGGTATAGCTATTTCTCCGGTATAATCTCGGATGAGTTGAAAAACATGACCTTTGCCATAATTGGTAGAAACTGGGCCGTAATATTTTGCTATTGCATCGAATGAAACATTACGTCTAATTAGATGTTTATAATAAGAAATTTCTCGATTAGTCTCATCTTCAGCACCGACATTATAATTCACTTTGATACACTTATTGGGATCATTTGGATGACGATAACATTTTCGGTGCAATCCTCTACTAATATAATCTTCTATTGAAAGTTGAATTGTATTGTTCATTTATTTAAATATTTTGTTATTTAATGTTGATTTTAGTTTATCAGTAAGCATTCCTTCTCGCTATGATTTTTTTATTTTTACTCTAGCGCTTTTATAATATTTCTGTATAATATTGCCACCCACGTTACGACAACGTTCTTCCCAACGTTGTTTTCGGTTGTCAATATTAGTATAACCGCTCGAAGGGGTGAGTTAATTAATGGTAACAATCAAAAAGTGTAAATAAATCAAATGATTTATTAACGTGAGATTAATTAAAAATTGGATAATTACGAATGAGTACTTTTTCAGCTAAACCAGAAACAGTTAAACGCGACTGGTATGTTGTTGATGCAGCAGGTAAAACGTTAGGTCGTTTAGCTACTGAAATCGCAAGCCGTTTGCGTGGTAAACACAAAGCAGAATACACACCACATGTTGATACAGGTGATTATATTATCGTTATCAATGCAGAAAAAGTTGCTGTAACAGGCAAAAAACGCACTGATAAGATCTATTATCGTCATACTGGCTACATCGGTGGACTTAAAGAAGCGACTTTTAAAGAGATGATTGAACGTCATCCTGAACAAGTCATCGAAATTGCTGTAAAAGGCATGTTACCGAAAGGTCCTCTTGGTCGTGCAATGTACCGTAAACTAAAAGTTTATGCTGGTAGTGAGCACAATCATGCGGCACAACAACCGCAAGTATTAGATATTTAAGGGGATAAAAGATGGCTGATAATCAATATTACGGTACAGGTCGCCGCAAAAGTTCTGCTGCTCGTGTATTTATCAAACCAGGTAGTGGTAACATCGTTATTAACAAGCGCTCTTTAGAGCAATACTTTGGTCGTGATACAGCTCGTATGGTTGTTATGCAACCGTTAGAGTTAGTTGAAATGACTGATAAACTTGATCTTTATATCACTGTTAAAGGTGGTGGTATTTCAGGTCAGGCTGGTGCGATTCGTCACGGTATTACTCGTGCGTTAATGGAATATGATGAAACTTTACGTTCTGCGTTACGTCAAGCAGGTTTTGTTACTCGTGATGCACGTCAAGTTGAACGTAAAAAAGTGGGTTTACGCAAAGCACGTCGTCGTCCCCAGTTCAGTAAACGTTAATGGCAATATTACAAAAATGTTACAAATTTTTTTCAAAACCCAGCGAATGCTGGGTTTTTTTATGCTGATTTGGTTATTTAAAAAGCTAAACTACGTAGGTTAAATCTTTTTAAGAATGAAGGTTATCTAGAAAATAAATATTATTTAATATTATTAGGTTAAGTAATTTAATACATCCTATATTTAAGCACATATTGTATGAAACTGTTTGTCAAAATTAGAGCTTGAGAAAAAGAATTAAAGAAAATTTATTTTTTTTAACAATTTTGTTATCCAATTTGTTAGAATAGACAGCAATTAGACTTATTTTAATTTTATAAATTTGGAGTGAATATGGTTGTTGCTGTTAATAAACGTTCTGTAATGACATTATTTTGTGATAAAACAGATATTTACGGACATCAGATTCGGTTTGTTTTGGCAGAAAAAGGGGTAACTGCCGAAATAGAGTTTGTAACGGCAGATAATTTACCTCAGGAGTTATTGGATCTTAATCCTTATGGTTCAATTCCAACTTTGATTGATCGTGATCTAACGTTATATGAGCCACATATTGCCTTAGAATATCTTGATGAACGCTTTCCTCATCCTCCTTTAATGCCTGTTTACCCCATTGTTCGCGCTAATTCTCGATTAGCAATGTATCGTATCAAAAAAGAGTGGTACAGTGCTTACGAAATAATCATTGCTGATCCTAATAGTGATAGAGCGAAAACGGCGCGAAAAAACCTTTTAGATGATCTTGTTTCAATTTCGGTTATGTTTAAAGAAAAGGAGTATTTTATGAGTGATGATTTTACATTATGTGACTGTTACTTTGCTCCATTACTTTGGCGTTTACCATTACTTGGTATTGAATTACCAAAAGTGGCTGAAAAGAATTATTTAGCTTATATGGCGCGTATTTTTGAACGTCCAGCTTTCATTAATTCATTAACTGAAGAAGAAAAGAAAATAAGATCATAATCAATTAAATTTATCCTTATTTACGATAATTTTAGACAAGGTAGCCTTGATGCAACTTGAACAAATGACCGCGCGTCGTCCTTATATCTTTAGAGCTTTTTATGATTGGATTTTAGATAACGACTTAACACCTTATATTGTGGTTAATACGTCGATATATGGCGTAGTGGTACCTCAGGAATTTATTCAAAACAATCAAATTGTGCTAAATATTGCGCCACAATCAGTCGGTCAATATATATCCTCTAATGAACAAATCGAATTCAATGCTCGCTTTTCTGGTGTGCCCCAACATATTGTGGTACCAATGGCTGCGATTGAAGCAATTTATGCCCGCGAGAATGGGGTTGGTATGGGATTTGAAGATGAACCACAATATCATGTGCAGCGTGAATTATCTCAACAAACAGAACAATCTAAACCCAAAAACAACCCATTTCGTGTTGTAAAGTAATTTGTAATATTGTTAATTAACGGTGATTGGCTGTAATGTATAATGTATGAAGTCATCATCGTTGATTATATTAAAAATAATTTAAAAATAAATGATAAGTAACGAAATTGAATTAAAATTTGAAATCAATACCAACGATATTGCCAGTTTAAAATATTATTTAGAACAATGGGCTGATTGTGACGAAGCCGAATTTTCGGCAATATCATCAGCATTATCACCAACAAAACGCAGTTTTACCAAACAAAACCTGACCAATACTTATTACGATACTAGCGATTATTACTTGCGCAATCATGGTTGTGGGCTACGTGTAAGAGGGTGCGAGGATAGTAGTTTAGTAAAACGTTTTGAAATTACATTAAAACGTGACAAAAAATCGATTGCAGGGTTGCATGAGCGTGCTGAATTTAATGTCGATTTGCCTGATTCTGTTCCTGATTTAACCGTATTACCTTGCCATGCATTGCCAAATGGCGGTGATATTGCTGAGCTACAACGGGATTTACGCCCCCTATTTACCACCAATTTTGAGCGGCAAGTGTGGTTAGTTTCGTTTGCAAGTAGCGAAATTGAAGTTGCATTAGATCAAGGGCAAATTAGCTCAAACAATCAATCTATCCCCATTAAAGAAGTTGAACTTGAAATCAAACAGGGCAATAAACACGATTTATTTAATTTTGCTATTGAGTTAAGTCGATTTAATTTGCATCTATTTTCACAAAGCAAAGCTTCTAGAGGCTATCGATTACTTAACAATTTGGCACTTAAAAAGTGCGATTATGCATTTTCAAGCCAATGTGATTTACCTAAATTGCTTGAATTTTGGCAACAAAACGAAGAATATGCGTTAGAAGTAGATGATTTAGCATACTACAAGCAAACTTTAAATCAGGTAAATGATCAGTTAACCAATAAACTGCTTTCTAACGAGCCAGAGTTTGTTCAATGGCAAGCGGCATTGTTGTCTATTAGTTCACTAAAAGCGTTTGCTTTTAGTGAGATAAATACGAAATTAAAACTAATGTTAGTTGTTGAAATGAATAAAACTAACATATAAATATAAGGATATACAGATGAAAAAGTCATTTTATAAATTACCTTTATTGTTAGTTTTATTTTATTGGATATTTGATATTGTTTTTGTTATTACTTATAGTCTTGGAGTTGATGAATATTTTTTCATATCGTCAGATATGACAACCTATAAAATTAGCAGAGAACTTATTGAGCGAATATTACTCAATTTCATTTTACAGTTGCCTAGTTTACCTGTGCTATTTATTACTTCCGTATTGCTATTGAACAAATATGCTATTAATCAGATTAATCGAAAAAATATTGTCAATAGCTTATTTATTGCCATATTAATCACATTAGGTGATAGTGTTGTTCGATTGTATTATTATACCTATATTGATGGTTGGATACGGTTAGGACGACAATATTTAAATTTCCATCTCAATATGTTTCTCTTTTTACCGAGGTATATAACTAATTTTTTAGGGGTGGCAATAGTTTCTTTTTTTATAATATTGTTAACTTACCTTGGCATCAAATTGCTTAATAAAAGTTATACCCATAACGACAATGCATTAACTCAAAAAGAGAGCCAACAACTACATTTAGGCTTATTTATAGCACTTTATAACTGCTATTTTCTTACTGCATTCCTTACACTAATAGAAATAGATACGAATTACAGTTTTAGAATTATTATCGATATAGCTGGTTTGACGATTATATTTTTATTAATTGCTAATTTTCTTGGTTATTTTTTGTTAAGAAGATGTTTTAAAGGTGTAACGAAAACTATAGCATTAAAAAAGCTCGTTTTTAGTTCAATAGGTATTTTTATATTAAATTGCTTATTATCGAGCAAATTAGGAATGTTTAGTGTTTCATTAGTACGTTATTTAGAATATTGGTACGAAATAAGTGAGTTAGAAATAATAATTATTTATTTTATGACGGTAGTAACTTTATTTATTTTAAGCAGTTTATTGGTAAGAATGGCGGTTAAGCTAATATTTGGTAATATGGATAAAAATCATCAAAGTATTTAAGACTAAATGTAATTATTTATTAGGGGCTGTTGATCGTTGCTGTACATAAATTACTCAACAATACATTGGCAGCCACATTAACATAAATGCCAGTGATACCATACTGGCATAATTCCTTTCTAACTTATCGTATCTAGTTGATATTGAACGATATTGCTTGATTCTAGCAAAGGCATTCTCGACTAAATGACGATAGCGATAAAGGCACCTATCCATACTGCTTTTATCTATATCCTTACCATAATTACGTTTAGCAATCACCGTTCGTCCGCTTTTTTGACGAACAAAGCACCGAAAAGGCTTGCTGTCATAACCTTTATCGGCTATCACTGTATTCACTTCATCGAGCTTTTCAACTAGGTTTTCTGCATAAGTGATATCATGTCGTTGTCCTTCAGAAAGCTCAAAACAAATAGGCAAACCACCACTATCAACCGCAAGATGAATTTTAGTTGAATTACCACCACAGCTCTGACTTATTTGCTCACAATGCTCCGTTGCAGCGCCTGTACTATGTTGATGAGCCCTGATAATCGAGCCATCTAGGAACACCCATTCAAAATCCGCTAGTTGTGATAAATGTTTGAAAATATCAACTAATATTCCTTTTTTAGACCACAAATTAAATCGTCTATAGACGGTGCTCCATTCACCAAACTCTTCTGGCAAATCTCGCCAAGGAATACCTGTTCTCATTCGGAAAAGGCTCCCTTCAAACGTCATCCGATGCTCGGATTTATTATAAACTCGGCCGGTATTTTTCATTATTTGTAGTAGCTTTTCCCACCGTTTATCTGTTAGCATTGTTCTTGGCATGATGAATCGAGTTATGGTTGTTTTTGCAGAATTATTATAACTCACATCATGCCGTATAAAAAATAATCACGAAAGATCAACACGCCCTATTGCCATTATCAATTTATATTTAACAAAGTTAGTCAATACGCTCTATGAACCATTCACACAAAAGGAAGCGATAACTTTTTGGAATAATTGATGTTATACTATTTTTTCTTGCTCTATGTGTAATGGGGTGGGTAATTGTTCGCAAAACAGCAAAGGTATTTTTTAGTAAATAGACATTATAGATTATTTTTTATGATGTTTTAATTTTTATTGAAATACTATATCAATGGCTAAAGTCATTTATAATATTTTCTTATTTTGTTGATTTTACTTTTAATAACAATATTTCTAAGAGAGCTTGCCTATGTCGGAACTTAACCAGCCGCTTTCCTCTTTGCTTGAACAGCAAAAGCAAAAAATAACCTTTCAACTGAAGCAATGCGAATTAAATGAAGTGGAAGCTGATCTTGATATTTTGGTGCAGAGTGACTTTTTGGTCGAGGTGTTTTGTAGATTCCCTAATTGGTTTGCTGACATAGTACAAAACCCACCGCAAGCCGATGAAAGGCAATTTTATCAATCTTGGCTAGATGCGCAATTGTCAGGTGTGACCGATGAAGCTATTTTTATGAAAACGCTCAGGCTGTTTCGGAATTTTATGCTAGTGCGTCTTGAGTGGTCGCAATTGACCAAAATAAGTCATGATGAGCAAATTTTATTGCAATTGACCGAATTGGCTGAGGTGATTATTGTTACAGCTCGTAATTGGCTTTATAAACTTAGTTGCACCGAGTGGGGAACACCTTGTAATGCCCAAGGTCAGGCGCAGCCACTACTGATTTTAGGTATGGGGAAATTGGGCGGTGGGGAGCTGAACTTTTCGTCCGATATTGATTTGATTTTTACTTATCCAGAGCATGGGCAAACAAAAGATGGTCGGCGAGAATTAGATAATGCTGTCTTTTTTACCCGATTAGGCCAACGCTTAATTAAAGCACTAGATCAAATTACCGAAGATGGTTTTGTGTATCGTGTGGATATGCGTTTACGCCCGCTTGGTGATGGGGGACCTTTAGTCCTGAGCTTTTCTTCTATGGAAGATTATTATCAAGAGCAAGGTCGAGATTGGGAACGTTATGCTATGGTTAAAGCCAAAGTTCTTGGTGACCAGCACGCCCCTTATGTAGGCGAACTGTATCAAATGTTGAAGCCTTTTGTCTATCGTCGCTATATTGATTTTAGTGTTTTACAATCATTGCGTAATATGAAAAGCATGATTGAACGTGAAGTGCGTCGTCGTGGTTTAAAAAATAACATCAAGCTTGGCGCTGGTGGGATTCGTGAAATAGAGTTTATTGTACAAGTTTTTCAGCTTATTCGTGGTGGGCGAGTAGTGGGATTGCAAACTCGTTCGTTATTAAATGCACTTAATGTGATTGAACAAGAATCGCTACTTGCATCGAATGAAGTATCGTTATTACGAGAAAATTACCTGTTTTTACGTCGTTGTGAAAATCTTTTACAAGCTATTGCCGACAAACAGACCCAAGCCTTGCCAGATAATGCACTGGACCAAGCTCGTTTAGCGACAAGCATGGGTTTTAATCATTGGTATGATTTTGAACAAGAATTATCAGTACGAATGCAATGTAATCGCCAAATTTTTAATGAACTTATTGGCGAAAACGAATCAGAATCTGTTTCGAAAACCAAGTGTTATAATGATCAATTTGACGATCTTTGGGTGCCAGATCTTCAAATAAGTGATGTTAGCTCAGTGCTACCCAATTATTCAGAAACACAAATCGCACAGATCCATCAAATGCTAATACAATTTCGTGATGATATTGGTAAACGTACAATTGGTGTACGGGGGCGTGAAATACTCGATCAATTAATGCCACGTTTATTAGAATCTATCTGTAGTGAAAAGCAAGTAACAGTAGTGTTATCAAGAATTTTGCCGTTACTTGTTAATATTGTTAGTCGTACTACTTATTTAGAACTGTTACTTGAATATACAACCGCTTTGAAGCAATTAATTCGCTTATGTAGCGCTTCGCCAATGATTAGCGATCAACTGGCTCATTATCCTATACTGTTAGATGAGCTTATTGATATCAATTCGCTTTATCAGACGATTGCCCCAAATGAATATAAAAGCCAACTTTATCAATATTTACTGCGCATTGCAGTGGATGACGAAGAACAACAACTTGAAGCTTTACGTCAATTTAAGCAGATGCAATTACTGCATATCGCTGCCGCCGATGTTGAGCATGTATTAACTACTATGAAAATTAGCGATCATCTAACTTATGTGGCCGAATCTTTGTTAGATTTTGTAGTACAAATGGCATGGAATCAAATTATTGCTCGTTATGGCAAGCCTGCTCATTTGGCTGATAACCATAAAGGTTTGGTTGTGATTGGCTATGGTAAATTAGGCGGTTGGGAATTGGGTTATGGTTCAGATCTTGATCTGGTTTTTTTACATGATTGTCCTGTTAATAGCGTCACCGATGGTGACAAGCAGATCGATAGCCGTCAATTTTATTTGCGCCTTGTACAACGTATTATTCATTTATTTAATGTACGCACTAGCTTTGGTATTTTATATGAAATTGATGTAAGACTCCGTCCTCAAGGCGATGCAGGGCTTCTTGCTTGTAGTTTAGATTCGTTCGAAGATTACCAAATAAATGAAGCTTGGACATGGGAACATCAAGCTTTAGTACGAGCCAGAGCTGTATATGGTGAAGCCGAATTAATCGATCGTTTTAATCAAATTCGTCATAATGTACTTTGTAAAAAGCGTGATGAAGTTGTATTAAAAAAAGAAGTACGTGAAATGCGTGAAAAAGTGCGATCACATCTAGGTAGCACTCAAGATAATTTATTCAACTTAAAAATTGATGAAGGCGGAATTGGTGATATTGAATTTTTATCACAATATTTGGTGCTTAATTATGCTCACCTGCATCCCCAAATGACAAAATGGAGTGATAATGCTCGTATTTTAGAGCTAGCAACAAATTATCAAATTATCGATAGTCACGAAGCACAGCAACTAACGCAAGCTTATATTGATATGCGTAATAAAATCCATCAACTTTCGTTGCAATTATTACCAAGTACGGTGGATAGCGCGCAGTTTAAGCAGGAAACAGAAATAGTCAATCAAAGTTGGCAAAAGTGGCTGAAATAATAGTATTAAAAACGCCGATTAGAACGGCGTTTTTAATATTTTGACTAGCTTAATTATTTAACTTCTTTCCATAAAATCAAATCGTTATCTTCAAGAACTGAACTATCAAAGCCTACAATCGGTTTGATATCTTCACGGTCAAAAGCGATATCACCGCCATTCACGGCAAGATCACCTTTTTTAATTCCTTTAAAATCAAACAAATTAGTATCACAAAGATGGGATAGGGTAATGTTTTGTGTTGCACGGAACATGGTCTCAATTCGACCTGGGAATTTTTTATCCCATTCATTTAGCATCTCTTTAATCACTTGCCTTTGTAAGTTTGGTTGCGAACCACAAAGGTTACAAGGAATTATTGGAAATTGCTTAATTTCGGCATATTTAGCAATGTCTTTTTCTTTACAATAAGCCAGCGGTCGGATAATGATATGTTCACCTGAATCATTCATTAATTTAGGCGGCATTGCTTTGAGCTTACCACCATAAAACATGTTTAAAAAGAGCGTTTCTAAAATATCATCACGATGATGTCCAAGGGCAATTTTAGTTGCGTCAAGTTCGGTGGCTGTGCGATATAAAATACCACGGCGTAGTCGCGAGCAAAGCGAGCAAGTTGTTTTACCTTCAGGAATTTTATCTTTGACAATGCCGTAGGTGTTTTCTTGCACGATTTTATATTCAATGCCTAACGAATTTAGGTATTCAGGCAATACATGTTCAGGAAATCCCGGTTGTTTTTGATCTAAATTAACCGCTATTAGATCAAAGTTTACTGGCGCACTGATTTTTAAGTTGATAAGAATATCAAGCAAAGTGTAACTATCTTTACCGCCAGACAAGCAAACCATAATACGATCGCCTTCTTGGATCATATTAAAGTCAGCGATTGCCTCGCCAGTTAAGCGACGCAATCGTTTATGTAGTTTATTTTGATTATATATATTCATTACGATTTTATTGGTTATTCGGCACGGCTCATGTAACGGCGTTCAGCAATATGAATTTTAACTCTTTCGTGGTTATCAATATATTCTGGAACCTGAATTACAAGCCCAGTCGATAAAGTAGCAGGTTTAGTACGTGCACTAGCTGAAGCACCTTTAATACTTGGCGAGGTTTCAACAATATCAAGTTCAACAGTCTGTGGCAATTCCAAGGCAAGAACTTCACCATCAGCCATTAGCACTTGAATACCATTCATACCGCCTTCAGGGATAAACAATAATTCATCTTCAATTTGTTCTTTTTTGAAGATATAAGGAGTATAATCCTCATTATCCATAAATACATATTCATCACCATCAATATACGAAAAACTAACAGGCCGACGGGATAGTTCAATTGTTTCGAGGATATCATCACCTTTAAAGCGTTCTTCAACTTTTCCACCATTTTTTACATCGGTAAAACGCATTTTATAAAGTGTACTGGCACCTCGTGCACTTGGACTTTGAACATCAATATCTTTAACAAGTAATAATTTACCATTATAGGTGACTGCATCACCACGTTTTATTTCATTTGCTTTAGCCATAATATTTATTCTTCACGATTAATAAAAAAGGTTAAAAAATTAGCTCGCTATTTTACCGCTAACTTGCTATTGTCACCATCAAAATTTATTAAATAAGCTTAAAATAAAGGAAATACCATGACAGATTCACTCCAATGTCGAAAAAACTGTGGTGCCTGTTGTATTGCTCCTTCAATTTCATCAGCTATCCCTGGTATGCCAAAGGGTAAACCAGCTGGTATTACTTGTATTCACTTAGATAACAATTATCAATGTAAATTGTTTTTGCACTCATCAAGACCGACAGTTTGTGGTCGATTAAAACCTTGTATAGAAATGTGTGGTAATAGCCGTTTGCAAGCATTGAATTATTTAACTCAATTAGAACAGCTAACTAAAGGTTAAGTATTTTATATTTTTAACAAAACAGTTCGATTATTAGAATTATTTATCTTGCCATCATTTTTTTTTGATACACTTTCACTCATTTTATTTATTTGTAATGATTAATATAAATTTTTAGCTGCCTACTTGGCTGTTAAATAATGTGGAATATAAAAATTTATGTTCCATAAGATTGACTCTCCTTAACAAAGAAGAATATTGATATGAAAAACAAATTAAAACGAGATTTAAAGGCACGTCACTTAGCTATGATCGCCATTGGTGGTTCAATTGGCACAGGGCTATTTGTTGCCTCAGGAGCAACTGTTGCTCAGGCAGGTCCCGGTGGTGCATTGCTTTCGTATGCCATTATAGGTGTAATGGTGTACTTTTTAATGACTAGCTTAGGAGAACTTGCTGCATATTTACCTGTTTCAGGTACCTTTGCAACTTATGGTTCACGTTATGTAGATGAAGCGTTTGGTTTTGCTATAGGTTGGAACTATTGGTATAACTGGGCAATTACGGTTGCGGTTGATCTAGTTGCTGCTCAACTAGTTATTTCTTATTGGTTTGATGCTGGTCCTTATAGTTGGTCATGGAGTTTATTGTTTTTAAGTATCATCTTTTGTTTAAACTATATTTCAGTTAAAGGCTTTGGTGAAGCAGAATTTTGGTTTTCATTAATTAAAGTCGTCACCGTTATTGTTTTTATTATTGTTGGTCTATTAATGATTATTGGTATTTTCCATGGAGCAGAAGGTGCAGGTTGGAAAAATTGGACCATCAAAGAAGCGCCTTTTGCAGGTGGATTTTCATCAATGATTGGTGTAGCAATGGTAGTTGGATTTTCATTTCAAGGTACCGAATTAATTGGTATTGCTGCTGGTGAATCGAAAGATCCAGAAAAAAATATTCCTAAAGCTATGCGACAAGTCTTTTGGCGAATACTGTTATTCTATATCTTTGCGATTTTAGTCATCAGTTTAATTATTCCTTATACTGATCCTAACTTACTACGTAACGATGAAATCGATATAAGTGTTAGTCCATTTACCTTAGTATTTGAACATGCTGGATTATTATCAGCTGCGGCATTAATGAATGCAGTTATATTGACTTCGGTGTTATCTGCGGGTAACTCAGGACTTTATGCTTCAACCCGTATGCTTTATGCTCTTGCTAAAGAAGGTAAAGCACCTAAAATCTTTGCAAAACTATCATCATCAGGTGTACCTCGTGCAGCGTTGTTAGCAACGACATTTGTGGCCATGCTTTGCTTTTTAACGTCGATGTATAAAGATCAGGTTGTTTATTTATGGTTGCTTAATATGTCTGGTATGACTGGTTTTATTGCTTGGTTAGGAATTGCAATTAGTCATTATCGTTTTAGAAAAGGTTACCTTATTCAAGGTAATGATGTTAATCAATTACCATATAAATCAAGCTGCTTCCCATTTGGTCCTGTTTTTGCTTTCGTATTATGTTTAATTATAACACTTGGCCAAAATTACGAAGCCTTCTTACAAGATACTATTGATTGGAGCAGTGTAGTTGCAACCTATGTCGGTTTACCATTATTTTTAATGATTTACTTTGGCTATAAAATAGTTAAAAAAACAAAATGGGTTAAATACGATCAAATGAACTTTTCTAAAGATGATTAACTCACTAGCTTAATTTGAATATCTCACTTCTCCGTCGACTTTTGTCGACGGTTTTTTATTAAAAAAGAGAGAAATAAACAGTTATATAGCGATAAAAGTTTATTCTGATAACGATATTAGCGACTTCGGAAGATGATGCGTGCTTTAGATAGATCGTAAGGAGTCATTTCAACAGTAACTTTATCACCAGTTAAAATACGAATATAGTTTTTCCGCATCTTACCAGAAATATGTGCAGTAACGACATGACCATTTTCAAGTTCAACACGAAACATCGTATTTGGAAGAGTATCAAGTATAGTTCCTTGCATTTCAATGTTATCTTCTTTTGCCATTGGGGCCTCTTAATAATAAGTACAAATTAAATATACTCAACTAACTTTCCTCGTCTAAGCACATAATACAAAGGTATAGTGTGGCGTTTTTATGTCACCTAGAAAGTGTTTTATTCGATGACAAAGTAAAGTTAAGTATAAACACAAAAAGCTGAGTTTAAAATAAATAAACACAGCGGCGAAATAATGCCGAAAAAACTGTCATATGTAAAGCCCTTTCTACTATTTCTTTGCAGTATAAAGACTTTGCTGATGAATATAATGCCATACTTTGGGCGGTAACAAATTTTCACAACTGGTTTGGTTGTTAATATTTTGCCTGATCTCAGTAGCAGAAATATTTTCAAGTGGCGTATGTGCAAAAAAGATATAGCCATGTGGTGAATTGTGTAGATCCTTAACGTTTGTGGTATTATGCACATTAACCCATTGTTGTAACTCAATGTTATCAGTTTTTTGGGCATAACCTGGTCTACAGCAAATCAGTAAATGGCAATAATCAAGCAAATTTTCCCATTTATTCCAAGTCGATAAACTCAATAATGAATCTTGTCCCATAATAAATGCCAACCCTTCACTATTCCCATTTTCTTGTCGCCAGGCTTGAAGCGTTTCGATAGTATAAGAAGGACGTGTTGAAGTTTTAGGTAAGATTTCTCTTACATTCAACGTAAATAATGGTAAACTTTCGATAGCCAATTTTAACATTGCCAAGCGTTGTTCAGTACTCGCTTCGGGTTGTGGTTTATGCGGAGGGATATGATTAGGCAATAAACTAATTTGCTTTAATCCAACTTCATTTGCTAACGAAATAGCAGGGCGAAGGTGCCCATAATGGATCGGATCAAAAGTTCCTCCTAATAATGCAGTTAACACTTATCTAATCCCATAAATTGCATCGATAACCTAAACATTGCGTCCCATATTCGAGCTTGGTTATCATGCTTTATACTAATTTCGATCTCTGTCAATTTGGCTAACAAATTAAATAGGTCATTAAGATCGCAATGGTTTAGATAACTGGTATATATCGTTCTTTTATTTAGCCAAACCTTATATTCATCAAAAACTTGTTTTAATGATTTTTGTTGTAATTCTTTTTTTAAATTGATCAGCAATATCAACTCACGTTGAATAATCCGCAATAAAATTAACGGCTCAAATTCATTTATTTTTAACTGTTGTAAAATATGAATAGCTCGCTTTGTTTTATTGGCAAGCATCGCATCAGTCCAATGATATGGCGTAAATATTGCCGAATCATTTATATTATTTTCGACTTCATCATAAGAAATGCTCTGATTAGGATACAACAACTTAAGTTGTGCAATAATTTGTGTTAATGCCAGTAAATTACCTTCATAATAATAGCAAAGTAGTTCAATTGCCTTTGGTTCAATGGTCATTTGTTGTTGTTGCAAATGATTTTTAATCCATTGTGGTAACAGTAAAGTATCGGGTGTAGTGCAATTGACAACCACTAATTTATCCGACAATGCTTTATACCAAGTGGCGCTTTCTTGCGATTTTGTGATTTTCTTAAGTGTAATAACCAGAGCAATGCTAGGGGGTAAAACCTCACTTAGTGTATTGAGTTTGGTAGTGATAGCAGCGTTTAATGAACCCTCACTAAAATCAAGAAAAATCAGAGTATTTACAGAAAATAGGTTCATAGCCTGACAGCTATCATAAATTGCTGTCCAATCAGTTTGATTATCAATTACAAAAGTAAGTTGCTCGTCAAAGCCTTTTTGTGAAAAGGCTTTACGTAACTCAGTTTGCACATAATGCTGTAAATAGGGATCACCACCTAAAATTAAATAATAAGGTGATCCTACTTTATGGTTAATTTGATCGGCACTAATTTTAATCATGTCAACATTAATTTACTGCATGAATCGATTTTAATTTACGGATGACTTGTTTAGCCGCTTGTTTAAACATTTCGTTTTCAATCAAGTCTTGTTCAACCGTCTTAGCCAATGCTTCAGCAGGATTATCAAAAAACGTTCTAAACACACGTACGTTTATTGGATAAGTCTGTTGACCTGCAATAACAACTTGTGCTTCAACCGTTAACACTAATTGATATTCGGCAGCTTTACCATCTTGATAAATCGAGATAGTATTGCGACTTAAATTTTCACTTACCATTTTTAACAATGGTACCTGACTTGAAGCATTATTATTCGTTATCGTAACATCATTATCGTGTAATAACTCTTTAATATTGCGAGACAACCGGCCATAAGGGTCATAGCTTATGTAAGACATCGTTTTAAAACTTTCAGGCACTTCTGTCTCATGTTGTAAGTGAAATCCACATCCTGTTAAGGATATTATTAATAACATAATTAATGCTAAATACTTTTTCATATCAATAACCGCCTAAATTTAGTTATCAAACAATATTAACCAACAACAAGATTTAACAATTTACCCGGCACATAAATCACTTTACGGATAGTAACATCACTCAAATATTTTTGGATATTAGGTTCTTGTTTTGCTTGTGACACAACAAAATCTTGATCGGCATTGGCAGGTACAATAAATTTACCGCGGACTTTACCACTGATTTGTACAACAATGAGTTTCTCGTCCTCAACCATTGCCGATTGATCAGCAACAGGCCAAGTTGTATTATCAATCGATTCGTTGTGACCTAAAGCTTGCCACATAACAAAACAAGCGTGAGGCATCATAGGGTAAAGTAATCGAACAATCGCATTTAAAGCTTCACTCATTAGAGCGCGATCTTGCTCAGTTTCTTGTGGTGCTTTTTGTAAGCGATTCATAAATTCCATCACAGCGGCAATAGCAGTATTAAATGTTTGGCGGCGGCCAATATCATCACTCACTTTCGCAATGGTTTTGTGCAATTCACGACGCAATGACTTTTGTTCACTATCTAAACCTGTAACGTCTAGTTTTGCTGCTGCACCTTTTTGAGTATGTTCATAAACTAAACGCCATACACGTTTAATAAATCGGTTTGCACCTTCAACGCCAGATTCTTGCCATTCTAGTGTCATATCAGCAGGCGAAGCAAACATCATAAACAATCGAACGGTATCAGCACCATATTTTTCAACCATTTCTTGTGGATCGATACCATTATTTTTTGATTTTGACATTTTTGTCATACCAGCATGAACTAGCTCATTACCATGACTATCGACAGCTTTAGCAATGCGACCCTTATCATCACGTTCAATAGTGACTTCAGTTGGCGAAACCCAAATACGTTCATTTGTTGGGCTGGTATAATAAAATGCATCAGCTAATACCATACCTTGGCAAAGTAGACGTTTTGCTGGTTCATCTGACGATACTAAGCTAAAATCACGCATTAATTTATGGAAAAATCTAAAATAAAGTAAATGCATAATGGCATGTTCAATACCACCTACATACTGGTCAACAGGTAACCAATAGTTTGCCGCTTTTTCGTCTAACATGCCTTTTTCGTAGTTTGGACAAGTGTAACGAGCATAATACCAAGAAGATTCCATAAAGGTATCAAACGTATCGGTTTCACGTAGTGCAGGTTGAGCGTTAACGGTTGTTTTAGCCCAATTAGGATCTGCCTTAATTGGACTGGTAATACCATTCATTTCAACATTTTCAGGTAAAATAACTGGTAATTGGTCTTCTGGTGTTGGTATGGTTGTACCATCTTCAAGCGTCACCATTGGGATTGGTGCACCCCAATAACGTTGACGCGAAACACCCCAATCACGCAAACGGTAATTAACTTTACGTTTACCAATACCTAATGCAATTAACTTATCAGCAACAGCATTAAATGCTTGATCAAAATCAAGACCATCAAATTCGCCTGAATTAAATAACTTGCCATGCTCAGTATATGCTTTTTCAGAAAGATCTGGTGCATTACCGTCTTGAGTTAAAATAACAGGTTTAATTGGTAAGTTATATTTTGAAGCAAATTCGTAATCACGTTCGTCGTGACCAGGCACAGCCATTACTGCACCTGTACCATATTCAATTAACACAAAATTAGCAATCCAAACAGGAACCTTTTGACCTGTTAAAGGATGGATAGCATAAAAGCCTGTGGCAATACCTTTCTTTTCCATGGTTGCCATATCGGCTTCGGCTGTTTTGGTATTTTTACATTCAGCAACAAATTCAGCAATTTTAGGATTGTTTTGAGTTGCTAATTGTGCAAGAGGGTGCTCTGCGGCAACAGAGACAAAACTAACTCCCATTAATGTATCAGGACGAGTTGTATAAACACGTAACTTATCAGTATAATTTTCAACAGCAAAATCAAACTCAACCCCTTCAGAACGACCAATCCAGTTACGTTGCATGGTTTTAACTTGCTCTGGCCAGCTTTCAAGCGTATCCAAATCATTAAGTAGTTCTTCGGCATATTCGGTGATTTTAATAAACCATTGTGGAATCTCTTTGCGCTCAACAGGGGTACTACAACGCCAACAACAACCTTCAACCACTTGCTCATTAGCAAGTACGGTCTGATCATTTGGGCACCAGTTAACTGCCGATGTTTTTTTATAAACTAAGCCTTTTTCGTATAATTTAGTAAAAAACCATTGTTCCCATTTATAATATTCAGGACGACAAGTAGTAACTTCACGATCCCAATCATAACCAAATCCTAAAAGTTGTAATTGCTTTTTCATATAAGCAATATTTTCATAGGTCCATTTTGCAGGTGCAGTATTGTTTTTAACTGCAGCACCTTCAGCAGGCAAACCAAACGCATCCCAACCAATTGGCTGTAGTACATTTTTGCCATTTAAACGTTGGTAACGTGAAATGGTATCACCAATGGTGTAGTTACGAACATGACCAAGATGCAAACGCCCAGAAGGGTAAGGTAGCATCGATAAGCAGTAATATTTTTCTTTTGATGAATCTTCAGTAACGTGAAAGGTTTTATTTTCTTGCCAATGTTTTTGTACAATGGCTTCTATTTCATCTGGGCGATATTGTTCTTGCATGACGAGTTAATGTCCTATCTATTATTGCTAATAAAAATATGTTGCTAATTGTATTGGTTATTGATTCGTTTTACAAACGATATATGAAGTAAGATATTGATTTTTTGTTATGATAAATTCTAACTTATTGAGCATATTTTATTGCTGATATCTAATAAATGACAAAACTTTAATAGGTTTAGGTGAAAGGGCTACAACAAGTTAAATCAATTGCTATTTAAGTGTGATTAAATAGCAATTAAAAGGTAGGTAAAACTACAAAAAGCATAATCTTAATTATAAAACAGCCTAACTGCCATTAAAGACGCTGGTAAAGTGCGATAAGAACGATCGTTGTTCTTCTTTAGGCATGTTTTTAAGATTTGCTTGAATCAGTTGATCAAGTTTTTGGGTTTCATCAACTAAGCCTAATTCATTATAAGCATTACGCATTAAAAGCAATGCTTCTTTAGTTGAGTCGGTATCTGGGAACATAATTAACATTTCTGTCACCCGATTAATCACAGCTACATAAGCACCGCGTTTTGTATAGAATTGTGCGACTTTTAACTGATAGCGAGCCAATCTATTTTTCAAAAATACAAGGCGTTTTTGCGCATCGGCTGCATATTGGCTGTTTGGAAAACTAGACAGTAAATAAGAAAAGTCCTTAAATGCAGCTGAAGCATAATCGGGATCGCGATCTGAACGATCAACATTAAACCAACCTTGGATCATATTGTCGTCTTGTGCCATATTTGAAATGCCGCGCATGTAAATAACCCAATCAATATTTGGATGCGTTGGATTCAATTTCAAAAAACGGTCAATTGACGCAATCGCTAACGGTAAATCAGCTGATTTATAGTAAGCGTAAATCAAATCAAGTTGAACTTGTTGAGAATAAGGACCAAAAGGATAATTTTTGTCCAAGGACTCTAATACAGTAATACTGGATTTAATATTACCATTTTCAAGCTCAGACTTCGCTTTGTTATGTAGTTCAATCTCGGGTACATTTTCAACATCGGGTTTGGAAGAAGTACAACCAATTAGCATGCCACTTAAAGCGATAGCTAGCAAAGAGTGTAAACGCAATTTCATTCAGTTTTTGATCCAAATATAATTAAACATTAAAGGCAATGATTAGTATATAATACTCTAAAACATAACAGCTTAAAATAGATAAATTACACATGCATGAGTTAAAATTATCAACTAAAATCGAACAAAGTCAACTAGGAATGCGTTTAGATCAAGCATTATCCGAGCTTTTCCCCGATTATTCACGCTCAAGAATAAAAGATTGGATTATTAATAATAAAGTCACTGTCAACAATGTTATCGTTAATAAACCGAAAGAAAAAGTACTCGGTGGTGAAATAATAACTATCAATGCCGAAATTGAACAAGAAACTTATCATCAACCCGAAGATATAAAGCTTGATATTGTTTACGAAGATAGTGACATTGTAGTGATTAATAAACCTCGTGATTTAGTTGTGCATCCTGGCGCAGGTAATCCTGATGGTACGGTATTAAATGCCTTATTGCATTATTATCCTGAGATAGCACGCGTGCCCCGCGCAGGTATTGTGCATCGTCTAGATAAAGATACAACAGGGCTAATGGTTGTAGCTAAAACCATTATGGCGCAAACACATTTGGTCGAATCACTTCAACTACGCGAAATTACACGCGAATATGAAGCTGTAGTCATGGGGATTATTACCGCAGGAGGAACCGTTGATCAGCCTATCACCCGTCATCCAACCAAACGCACTCATATGGCTGTATTCCCAACGGGTAAATCAGCGGTTACCCATTATAGAGTGATGGAAAAGTATCGCCTACATACTCGCTTGCGGTTACGCTTAGAAACAGGGCGAACTCACCAAATCCGCGTGCACATGGCTCACATTGCTCACCCACTAATAGGTGATCCACTTTATGGTGGACGACCAAGACCGCCTAAAGGGGCTAGTGAATCCTTTATTCAAAACTTGCGCGACTTTGACCGTCAGGCATTACATGCTACCATGTTACGTTTATATCACCCTATAACAGGTGAACAAATGGAATGGCATGCGCCTATTCCTGAAGATATGCAAAAGTTAATACAAGCTTTACAAGAAGATACCGAACAGCATAAAGATGAATTAGATTGGTGATAAATATGATTAAATCGATTTACCCATATTGGACAGCTCTCCACAATATTCATGCCTTTACCACAACACGGACTGGTGGCGTTAGTTTAGCTCCATTTACAAGTTTAAATATGGGAAATCGAACTGGTGATAATTCAGAACATATTGCTGAAAACCGCCGAAGAATTATTCAAACCGAACAAATACCAAGTGAACCATATTGGTTAACGCAAACTCACAGCACAACAGTGCTTGATATATCACAAATTACTTTACAACCTCCAACAGGTAACATCGATTCTTATCAAACTTTTGAAGCTGATGCATCATATACCAATCAACCTAAGCAAGTTAGCGTAGTACTAACCGCAGACTGCTTGCCTGTACTTTTTTGTACAACAAAAGGCGACGAGGTTGCAGCTGCCCATGCCGGTTGGCGAGGATTATGTAATGGTATATTAGAAGAAACAATCAAAAAATTCTCAAGCTCGCCATCAAACATCATCGCTTGGATGGGACCAGCCATTAGTGTCAAAAAATTTGAGGTAGGTATTGAAGTCAAACAGCAATTTGAAAAAGTCGATCCAAAAGCACAAAAAGCATTTAAATTGATCAATCCAACTGAACAAAAATACCTAGCCAACCTATATCTAATTGCCAAACAACGCTTACAAGCAATAGGAGTAACGCAAATTTTTGGTGGTGATTATTGTACTTATACTGAACAAGATAAATTCTTCTCTTATCGACGTGAAAATAAAACTGGCAGAATGGCATCAATGATCTGGTTTGAATAAATTACAAAAAGTATTAAATTGGCTAATAATTATTTATTTTATAAACTAAACTATACTAGTTGGTATTAACTTTTAGTAACCAAAAGGTGTATTTATTCACATAAACTATATTATTCAATATCTGCAAATTTATGGCTTTGCACGCTCAAAAACCATTTATTATCCAGTCGATTTTGGTTGATTTTTCCTAACAGCTCTATCGTTTCAAGCATATTAAACGTACCATCTTTTTCACAAGGCGACAGATAATAGCGTTTGGCTTGAATATGAGTTTCGATATATTGGCAAAAAGGAATAAAATCATAGTGATTTTCGGCCACTACGCGTACTTCATTTGCTATTGGTTGTACTATTTTTTGATAGCGTGATTGGTAGCAAAATTTAGGGCTTAGCGCAATATAATCAATAAGCGGATCGACTTTACCAAGTCCGTTGCTTTCAATGGCGATAAAATAGCCCGCTTTTTTAAGTGACAAAAGCAATTCAGGTAACGCTTTAACTATTGTCGGTTCGCCACCAGTAATAATAATATTTTTGCTTTTATATTCGCTCACTTTAGTCATTAAATCATCTAACGTGAATCGAGTAAATTTGCGAAAATTAGTGTCGCACCAAGTGCAATTCAAATTGCACCCAGCAAAACGGATAAAAACCGCAGGCATGCCTGTATTATAACCCTCGCCCTGTAAAGATTCGAAGATTTCAACAATACGAAAATAGACCATATTAACTCCGACGATATTCGCAATAAGAGGTGGGCGTTTCCCATAATTTGATCATCGAGACAGGCAAATATTGCGACAGATGATCGAAAATAAACTGGCTCATCCCCTCGGCCGTTGTTCTACAAGGAAAGGCAAAGATTTTGCGATCCATCTCTTGCAATAACGACGCAATACGGCACTCATTAGGGTTATTTTGATGATAAAGATAAGCATGATCGAATCGATCGACAACATGCTGTTTAACGATTTGCTTTAAATCGGCATAATCCATGACCATATCTTGGCTTGAACCGCTATCAATAAGATCACCGCTGACTTCGACTAATAAACGGTAAGTATGACCGTGCAGATTGTGACATTTCTTATTGTGCCCATCTAACATATGACAAGCATCAAATTGAAATTCTTTGGCTATTTTGAACATGTTGTATTCCTAGTTTTTTTACGTGGGATGGGTTACGAACCACGGTTAATGAACCTAACAAAATAAAGGTAACAATATAAGGGATAAAAGTGAATTTGTCATCTTACCAGTGTAACTTGAAATGAAATTTAGAAGTAATTGCTTGAATTGCAAACAGCTTTATTTTTATGTCAATTAAGCCTTACATACTTGCTAATCTTGTTGTATAAATTTTGTAAAAAATATTTTAAGTTTACTCTTGAAATTTAGGTTGCAACACTCATTTAGATCACATGCAAATAGATTGAATGTGTTTAGCATTTAATCCACATTTATTGCTCAGGAGATAAACACTATGAGGTTAGATAAACTAACAAACAAATTTCAACAAGCTTTAGCTGATGCGCAGTCAATGGCATTAGGTAAAGACAATCAGTATATAGAGCCTGTGCATGTCCTATCAGCCATGCTTAATCAAGAAGGTAGTAGTGTAACGCCTTTATTGATCGCAGCGGGCGCAAATATTGTTAATTTACAACAAGAATTAGCTCAAGCTATTGACCGATTACCCCAAGTTCAAGGTGTGGGTGGAGATGTTATTCCATCGCAAGATTTTGTTCGAGTATTAAATCTTTGCGACAAATTATCCCAAAAAAATGGTGATAGCTATATCTCATCAGAACTCTTTATATTAGCCGCTTTAGAAAATAAGGGCAGTTTAGGCGATATTCTTAAAAGATCAGGCGTTAATAAAGACAAATTTAGCCAAGCAGTTAATCAAGTAAGGGGGAGTGATAACGTGAACGATCCTAATGCCGAAGATCAACGAGGGGCACTTAAAAAATACACCATTGATTTAACTCAGCGTGCAGAGCAAGGCAAGTTAGATCCTGTTATTGGTCGTGATGAAGAAATTCGTCGAACTATTCAGGTGTTACAACGTCGTACTAAAAATAACCCAGTATTGATTGGTGAACCGGGTGTGGGTAAAACCGCTATCGTTGAGGGGCTTGCGCAACGTATTGTTAACCGTGAAGTGCCTGAGGGATTGCGACATAAACGCGTTTTATCATTAGATATGGGCGCATTAATTGCGGGCGCAAAATACCGTGGGGAATTTGAAGAACGCTTAAAAGCGGTGCTTAAAGATTTAGCCAAAGAAGAAGGGCGTATTATCCTATTTATTGACGAAATCCACACCATGGTCGGCGCAGGTAAAAGCGATGGTGCAATGGATGCCGGTAATATGTTAAAACCGGCATTGGCGCGAGGTGAATTACACTGCGTAGGAGCAACCACACTTGATGAATACCGTCAATATATTGAAAAAGATCCGGCGTTAGAGCGTCGTTTCCAAAAAGTCTATGTTGCCGAACCAACAGTTGAAGATACTATCGCTATTTTACGCGGATTAAAAGAACGTTATGAACTGCATCACCATGTGCAAATAACCGATCCGGCAATTGTGGCGGCAGCGACTTTATCGCATCGTTATATTTCTGATCGTATGTTACCTGACAAAGCGATTGATTTAATTGACGAAGCCGCATCAAGTATTCGTATGCAAATGGATTCAAAACCAGAATCTTTAGATCGCCTTGAAAGACGCATAATTCAACTTAAACTTGAACAACAAGCGCTTAAAAAAGAATCTGATGATGCGAGTAAAAAACGACTTGAAATGTTAAATGATGAACTTTCTGAAAAAGAAAAGGAATATGCTTCACTTGAAGAAGAGTGGAAGTCAGAAAAGGCAGCTGTTTCGGGTACTCAAAACATCAAAGCAGAACTAGAAAAGGCACGTACTGAAATAGAGCAAGCTCGCCGAGCTGGCGACTTGAATAAAATGTCAGAATTACAATATGGCAAAATTCCAGAGCTTGAAAAGAAACTTGCTTCAGCAACGCAGTTAGAAGGCAAAACCATGAAGTTATTGCGTAACAAAGTGACCGATAACGAAATTGCAGAGGTATTATCTAAAGCGACAGGTATTCCAGTTTCTAGAATGCTTGAGAGCGAAAAAGATAAACTATTGCACATGGAAGATGCCTTACATAAACGTGTAATTGGTCAAAATGAAGCAGTATTAGCGGTTGCAAATGCGATTCGTCGTAGCCGAGCAGGGCTTTCAGATCCAAATAAACCGATTGGATCATTCCTATTCTTAGGACCAACTGGTGTCGGTAAAACCGAGCTTTGCAAATCACTGGCTAACTTTATGTTTGATAGCGAAGAAGCTATGGTGCGTATAGATATGTCAGAGTTTATGGAAAAACACTCCGTTGCTCGCTTAATCGGTGCGCCTCCAGGTTATGTTGGGTATGAAGAAGGGGGGTATTTAACCGAAGCAGTTAGACGACGACCATACTCAGTAATTTTACTTGATGAAGTCGAAAAAGCACACCCAGATGTCTTTAATATCTTACTGCAAGTATTGGATGATGGGCGCTTAACAGATGGTCAAGGTCGCACAGTTGATTTTCGTAACACTGTCATAATTATGACATCAAACTTAGGTTCTGACCTAATTCAAGGCCAAGTTGAACTAAGTTATGACGAAATGAAATCTCTAGTGATGACAGTTGTAACCAAACACTTTAGACCAGAATTTATCAATCGTATTGACGAAACAGTGGTATTCCACCCATTAGGTCAAGAAAACATTAAAGCGATTGCAAAAATTCAGTTAGCACACGTTGAAAAACGTTTAGATGAACGTGGTTACCAATTGGATATTTCGGATGCGGCACTTGAGCAGTTAGCTAAAGTTGGTTTTGACCCAATTTATGGGGCAAGACCGTTAAAACGAGCGATCCAACAAGAGATCGAAAACCCATTGGCACAACAAATACTGTCAGGCAAATTAGTCCCAGGTAAAACTATTCATCTAGATTTAGTTGGTGACAACATTGAAGCTCAACAGTAATAAAACCTCAAAAAACAAACCGGCCTTTATGGTCGGTTTTTTATAATTGATACAATTTAATTTACCTATAGTAACTTAGAATTTAATCTGACAAATATTAATTATTCATTGATATTTATTTTCGCAAAATGGTTGTGTGATGGGGAAAATGACAATAATACAAACTCAACTAAAAAACTCATTTTTATACTCTAACATATAGTTACCTGAAACTTTTTGACAAAATTTTTTAAAACCATCTTCACGGTTTTGCAACCAAAGCTCAACCAAACTAGCTTTTTGTTAGTTGTTAAAAGTAACAACCTTAATTATTTTGTCTAGCGTGTTTGCCATTAAGTAATTCTAATTTTAAACACTACAATAATAACTTTTTTTTATTATAAAATTACCTTAGAACACGTTATATTATTGCCTTAAATAAAAAAGGAAAGATTAAAAATGAAGAATTTATTAAAAAAATTGGTTATTTTTGGTTGTTTAAGCTTGCCAATGGCAAGTTATGCTGCGTTACCTGAATCGATTAAAGTTGGTTCGGATACGTCTTATGCGCCTTTTGATTTTATTGATGCTAATGGTGAAGTTACTGGATTCAACATTGAAATCACGAAAGCCTTGTGCGAAAAGATCAATATTAAATGTACTTTTCAATCGACTGATTTTGATGCGCTGATCCCGTCGTTATTATCAAGAAAGATTGATATTATCTCGTCTTCGCTAATGATGACCGAAAAACGTAAAAAACAGATCGCTTTTTCTGACGAAATTTTTATGACTTATTCTCGTTTGATTGTTAAAGAGGGTACTCATTTAATGCCTAATGCTGAGTCATTAAAAGGTAAGCGTGTTGGTGTTGAGCAAGGTACATCGCAAGAACATTTTGTTAATGAGATGTGGCGTCCGAACGGTGTAGTTATAGTGCCTTATCAAAATCAGTTACAAGTATTTTCTGATCTAGTGGCAGGTCGTTTAGATGCGGCATTGCAAGATGAAGTTACTGGTAGTTATGCCTTTTTAAAACAGTCACAAGGTAAAGGTTTTATTTTTGCTGGGGATGCTCTAACCGATGCGAACTACTTTGATGTTGGAGTAGGAATTGGTTTTCGTAAAAATGATAATGAGTTGCGCGAAGCCTTTAATTTAGCTTTAAAAGACATCTTAGCAGATGGTACATATCAAAAAATCAACAATAAGTATTTTGATTTTAATGTGTACGGTAATAAAAAATAAACCATGCAGGGGTATATTTCTTTAATTTGTCAAGGTGCATGGTTGACTATTATTTTAGCATTAACATCGCTACTACTGGCCATGATACTTGGTATTGTTTGTGCATTAGGTAAACTGAGCCATTCAAAAGTATGTAATGTGTTTTGTCAGGCTTATACATCGTTGATTCGAGGTGTACCCGATTTAGTGTTGATGATGCTAATCTTTTTTGGTTTGCAGTTTTTGGTTAATAATATAACTGATTATTTTAATGCTCCTTTTGTTGAAGTTGATCCGTTAATCGCTGGTATTATTACGTTAGGCTTTATTTATGGGGCATATTTTACCGAAACTTTTAGAGGAGCTTATCTTGCAGTTTCTAGAAATACCTTAGCGGCAGCAACAGCGCTTGGTTTAAGTAAAGTGCAAGTGTTTCGGTATGTAATGTTTCCTTTAATGATGCGCTTTGCCTTGCCAGGTATTGCTAATAATTGGTTAGTGGTGTTAAAAGCTACAGCATTAGTGTCGTTATTGGGATTGTCGGATTTAGTCAAAGCTACTAAAAATGCAGGCGAAGCTCTGTACCAACCTTTGCTATTTGCTTTGATTGCTGGGGCGTTTTATCTGTTTTTTACATCAATATCTAATATCATTTTATGGTGGCTTGAGCGGTATTATTCTATTGGCATTACCAAAACTAAATTATAAGAACTCATGTTAGAAATTATTCAACAATATTGGCAATCACTACTATGGACCGATGGTTATAATATCACTGGTCTTGCGATGACGCTGTGGATTTTGATTTTATCGGTTCTAATGGGGGGGATTTTGTCGCTAGTGTTAGCGGTAGGGCGAAACGCGCAAAATAAACTGATTAAATTACCTATTTGGCTATTTACTTATATTTTTCGAGGTACGCCTTTATATGTGCAGTTATTGATTATTTACACTGGTATATATACCTTAAGTGTGGTTAAAAATAATGCTTGGTTAGGAGATTTTTTTCAAAGTGGTTTAAATTGTACGGTGTTAGCCCTTACCCTAAACACCTGTGCCTATACTACTGAAGTTTTTGCTGGAGCTATGCGGAATGTGCCAAATGGCGAAATTCAAGCTGCGACAGCACTTGGTTTTAATCGTTTTCAACTTTATCATTATATCATTTTTCCAAGAGCATTTCGTATTGCATTGCCAGCTTATAGTAACGAGGTCATTTTTATATTACATTCAACTGCACTGGCTTTTACTGTTACTGTACCAGATGTGATGAAGATTGCGCGTGATATTTATGCCGAAACTTATCAACCTTTTCATGCTTTTGGTATTGCGGCAGTGATTTATCTTTGTGTGAGCTTTACATTGATTTTTGGTTTTAAAAAATTAGAGCAGTATTGTTTGGCTTTTCAACGGACTAATGGGCAAAATAATTAATAATTTAAGCTATATGCTGATTTTCTTTTATTTGTTTAAAATTCTATTTTTCCATTCAGATAAAATAAAAAATCCGACAATTGTGGTAGCACTTGTCTCTTGTCGGATTTTGAATTTCCGATATTAATTTACAGGATAGAATTCGCTTGTAGAGTCGCTATCATTGTCGTGATCATGGTTGCTTGAACCGGGTAATGCTCTAGCCCGTTCGATAGGCACATAACTGCCACTTGGTGTTTCTACTTGGCATTCGCCTAAAAATATAGAGTATTTGGTATTTGCATGCATGCTTTCCCCCCTAAAATAACAGTGGGCAGCATTGTATAAATCAATTCGGCAAAGTACCGCAATAGCTAACCAAACAATAAGTACAGCCAAAGCAACCCATTTTAGATGTTTCCAAATAAAAGACCAAAAACCGATCCCTCTAAAACGGCAGTACCCAAAAACGAGTAATAAAACTGCAATAAACCCTAAAAATTCGTATAACCAAAATAGCCACATAGTAATCTCCCACACGTTAGTTAAATGCTATTTTATACTAACTTTGCCTATACTTCTATATACTTGCGTCTATGAGTTTGCTTACATCCAAGATCCGTTACGAATAACACCAACCGCTAATCCTTCAATGGCAAAATTTTGCAGTTCTAAATCAACTTTGATCGGCGAAAATTCGGCATTTTCGGCAAGTAAGTGTACATGCTTTCCCTTACGCGACAAGCGTTTAACCGTAACTTCATCATCAATACGAGCAACAACAACTTGCCCATTTTTAACGTCTTGGGTTTTATGTACAGCCAACAAGTCACCGTCAAATATACCAATATCTTTCATTGACATACCTTGTACTCTTAATAAAAAGTCTGCGCGAGGTTTAAATAATGAAGGATCAACTTGGTAATGGCTTTCGATATGTTCTTGCGCTAATATTGGCGAACCAGCCGCGACTTGTCCAATAAGTGGTAAACTTTCCTGTTCGTTTGGCTCAATAGACGTTTCAAGTAAAAGGCGAATTCCGCGTGAAGAGCCTGCGATCATTTCAATTGCGCCTTTTTTAGCTAAAGCTTTTAGATGCTCTTCGGCTGCGTTGGCGGATCGAAACCCCAATTTTTGGGCAATTTCAGCACGTGTAGGTGGCATACCAGTAGTTTGAATGTTATCTTTTATTAAATCATAAATCTGTTGTTGGCGTTCAGTTAACGGTCTCATTACATATTCCTGTTTTTATATACAGATACATGTAATTATATACAGCCAATAATATAAAACAACTGTTTTATTTAATTTATTTTTCAATAGATGGTAAATTTTGGGGAGATTGTTGTTATTATGCACTAATTTTGTGAATTATTTTGAAAATGTAATAGCTAATTAACAACTGAATCTTTCTCCTTATTAGTATTATTTAATCAACTTACATATATGCTATAATAAAGCAATTTGTTGTTGGATTGGAATTTGCCTTATGCCTTATGTTGTTACGCTCAGTGGTGGTATTGCCAGTGGAAAAAGCACTATCGCCGATTTGTTTGCTAAATTAGGTGTACCTATTGTTGATGCAGATATTATTGCAAGGCAAGTAGTGCAAGCAGGTAGCTATGCGTTTAACCAAATTGTTAAGCATTTCAGCCAAGAAATTTTACTTACTAATGGTGAACTTGATCGTAGTCAGCTCCGTGAAATTATTTTTAATAATGATCATGAACGGCTCTGGCTTAATGATTTATTGCATCCCATCATTCAACAAGAAACCCAAAAACAAATTGCTATGCAAAGTACAACCTATCTAATTTGGGTTGTGCCGTTATTGATTGAAAACAATTTGCATATTTGGGCTGATCGTGTGTTGATAATTGATACCTCACTTTCACTACAATTGGAACGATTAGTTAAAAGGGATAATATTAGTGAATCATTAGCTAAAAAGATGATACAGTCACAAGTATCTTTGAAGAAACGTTTATCTTATGCTGATGATATTATAGTTAATGACGGTAATTTGTTGTCGCTAACAACACAAGTTAATCTACTGCATCAACAATATTTGAATAGCTTTAAAAGTAAGATTTAGAATAGATGAATAATATTATTTTTGAACATCCATTAAATGAAAAAATGCGTACTTGGCTTCGAGTTGAATTTCTATTAAATCAATTAAATACACATTGTCATTTTAATGACAATAGTGCGTTGATTTTTTTTCATGCATTGTCCGAGTTGTTAGAGATTATTGAACGTAATGATATTAAAGGTGATTTGGTTAAAGATCTTGAATCGCAAAAACAAAAGTTAATCTTGTGGTTAAATATCGAAGGTGTAGATCATGATTTACTTAATGACCTGATTCACCAATTTGATGATTTTATCGTCCAATTTAATGCAATTGGGCGTTTAGGACAACCATTAAAAGATGATCGATTTATTACAGCCATTCGTCAACGTTTAATGATTCCAGGGGGATGTTGTAGTTTTGACTTACCTTCGTTTCATTTATGGCTTAGAATTTCACAAGAAAGGCGTTATAATCAAATAAAAAATTGGTTACAACACTTATCAATACTTGATAAATCTCTGACATGTTATATGCAATTAATTCGACAGTTAGGTGAATTTAAACCGTTTGTTTATACCAATAACTTTTTTCAAGAAACAAATGGTGATGTTAATTTGATTCGTATTCGAATTTCTTTAGATAAAAATGTATATCCTCAAGTATCTGGTCATTTGTCGCGTTATAGTATTCGCTTTTTAGCACTTGAGACTTACGATAATGACAATACTGATGAAATTGAATTTGAATTAGCCTGCTGTTGATCGAATACTGTTATGAAAAAAGAGTTGAAATGAATAAAAATACTACATTTGTTAAGTGCCCAACTTGTCAAAAAGAAGTTGAATGGAGTCAAAATAGTCTTTATCGTCCATTTTGCAGTAAACGTTGCCAGCTTATCGATTTAGGTGATTGGGCAACTGAAGAACATCGCATTCCTGATAAAGATATGACAGAACAAGATCTCTGGAGTGAACAAGACCTTGCTGATTTTATAGGTAAACGTTAATGAAGATCCTTGGTATTGAAACTTCATGTGATGAAACTGGTATAGCCATTTATGATGATGTCAATGGTTTAATTGCAAATCAGCTTTATTCTCAAATTAAATTACATGCTGATTATGGTGGTGTGGTGCCAGAACTGGCATCGCGCGATCATATTCGTAAAACTGTGCCATTAATTCAAGCAGCTTTAAAACAAGCTAATTTAACCGCACAAGATATTGATGGGGTTGCCTATACTGCAGGTCCAGGTTTGATTGGGGCGTTGATGGTAGGCGCATCAATTGGAAGATCGCTTGCTTATGCTTGGAATGTACCAGCCATCGCAGTTCATCATATGGAAGGGCATTTACTTGCGCCGATGCTTGAAGATAATCCTCCTGAATTTCCCTTTGTTGCATTATTAGTTTCGGGAGGACATACACAGCTTATTAGTGTGACTGGTATTGGTAAATATAAACTTATTGGAGAGTCAATTGATGATGCTGCAGGAGAAGCTTTTGATAAAACAGCTAAATTGCTTGGTTTAGATTATCCTGGTGGCGCAAAATTATCAAAATTGGCTGAACAGGGTAGTGGAGCGCGATTCCATTTTCCTAGGCCAATGACTGATCGTCCTGGGCTTGATTTTAGTTTTTCAGGCCTTAAAACAGCCGCAGCTAATATGATTCATCAACATAATGATAATCATCATATTGATGCACAAACTAAAGCAGATATTGCTAGAGCATTTGAGGATGCTTTGGTTGATACATTGGTGATTAAAGTAAGGCGAGCACTTGAACAAACTGGATTTAAAAATTTAGTAGTTGCTGGTGGGGTAAGTGCTAACAAAACACTGCGTACTAAATTGATTGAGTTGATGCATCAACGAAAAGGAAAAGTTTTTTATCCAAGGCTCGAATTTTGTACCGATAATGGTGCCATGATTGCTTATGCTGGTATGATTCATTTAAAAGCGAGGCAGTATTCAGATTTAGCTATTAATGTTAAGCCAAGATGGCCTCTTAGCGATCTTAATGTTGGTTAACTGATTTTCTTGATTTAACAACATATAAATTAAAACAAAAATAAAAATGCGTGAATTTATTCCCGCATTTTTAAGCTACATAGTTAAATCAACGATATTAATTAATAGTATCTGTATTAGAGCATTCTTCTTGTTTTTCTGAATTGGTTTTTTCATTAGCTAATTTTTGAATATTTTGGTTAATATTAAATAGTACACAAATTAATTCAAAACCAATGCGAGTTGAAATAAAGCCCACAACCAAGGTAACAATACCGGTGAAAAAAGCGACTAAACCCATAGTAAAACTATAAGTAAATGCAGCAAAACTACCTAATATCATGGTGAACGCACTAATTCCAATAAGTAATAATGCGATCCAATACACGATAGTGATACAAGAAGGTGTTAACATTTTATCAAAGAAGAATAAGTCTTTAATGGTAAAGTCTTTAAAGTCTATTTTTTTGTTCATTTTATTTCCTTTTTAGTTGGATTGATTTTATTACTTCTATTTTTTTATATTTGCGTATAAAGTGATAAATTTTGGAAAGCGCAACAATTATAACATAAAATTATTTTGAGATTAACTTATGAAAACTTATATCCCCGGTAAAGATGCCGCCCTTGAAGATTCGATCAACTATTTTCAGCAGCAATTAGCAAAATATGATTTAGAAGTAAAAGAAACTTCTTGGCTAAATCCGGTACCTAATGTGTGGTCAGTGCATATTCAAAATACTAAATGTCCTCTGTGCTTTGCTAATGGTAAAGGCGCAAGCAAAAAGGCGGCATTAGCATCGGCTTTAGGAGAGTATTTTGAGCGATTATCAACCAATTACTTTTTTTCAGATTTTTACTTAGGAGAGCAAATAGCGAATGCCGATTTTGTGCATTATCCAAGTGAAAAATGGTTCACTATTCCTGAAGATAATTCACTACCTAAAGGACTATTATCCAAAGAACTACTTAAGTTTTATGATCCTGATCATGAATTGAGTGCAACAGATTTAATTGATTTACAATCAAGTAATGGTGATCGAGGTATCTGCGCTTTACCTTTTGAACAGCAGTCTGATAAACAAACTATTTATGTGCCAGTTAATTTAATTGCTAATTTATATGCCTCTAATGGTATGTCAGCCGGTAATACTTGTAATGAGGCCCGAGTACAAGGGTTATCTGAAATTTTTGAGCGTTATACTAAAAATAAGATTATAGCTGAAGGCATTAGCTTACCAATTATCCCAACTGAAGTGATTAACCGTTACCCAACCGTTTTATCTGCAATTGATACGCTTGAAAGCGAAGGCTTTCCGCTTTACTGTTTTGATGCCTCATTGGGTGGAGAGTTTCCGGTTATTTGTGTAGTGTTATTTAATCCACAAAATGGAACGTGTTACGCCTCATTTGGTGCGCATCCAAATTTTGGCGTTGCGCTTGAAAGAACAGTAACAGAATTACTACAAGGACGCAGTTTAAAAGATCTTGATGTGTTTTCACCTCCAAGTTTTGATAATGATGATATTGCTGATCTTAGTAATTTAGAAACGCATTTTATTGATTCGAGCGGTTTGATTTCATGGGATCTATTTAATGAACAAGCAGATTATGAATTTGTCGATTGGGACTTTTCTGGTACAACCGACCAAGAATTTGCAAATTTGATGACTATTTTTACCCACCATAAAACTGAAGTGTTAATTATGGACTACGAACACCTTGGTGTTTATGCTTGCCGAATTCTGGCCGTTGGTATGTCTGAAATTTATCCTCCTGAAGATCTTATAATTGCCAATAGCAATATGGCTATTGGATTACGAAAGCTTATTTTGTCATTACCTTACCAAAAACGTACAGCTAAACAGTACCTAGCAATTATTGAACAGCTTGATGATGAAGGGCTTGATGATTATGCTCGAATTCGAGAACTGCTAGGCATAGCAACAGGTAACGATAATGCTTGGTTAACTCTTCGCGTTGGCGAGTTAAAAGCAATGCTGGCATTGGCAGGTAAAGACTTAATACAAGCACAACAGTGGATTGATTGGACGATTGAAATGAACGAGTCTATATTCACGCCATCACGCAATCATGCTTATCGTTGTTTACAGACATTAGTTAATTTTATTTTACAACGAGACAAAAAACAGTTTAATAACTATCAAGCCGCATTTAATAAAATGTATGGTAAAACCTGTGTTGATGATATGTGGCAATACGCTAATGGTGACAAAACATTTTTTGGTTTAGCTAATTATACGAAAATCGAAAAACAGACCAATAACAATCTAGAACAGTTTGATATGCACCAAAAATTATTAGTTGTATATAATAAATTGCATCAGACAATGTTATAAATTATTAAATTAAATTTTATTTAAATTCCACCGCTGAACACGGTGGAATGGACAATATTATTTAACCTTGCCTTGCAAATTCTCCTGCTTGTCTTACTAACTTTTCACTTGGTGTTACACCAGTATATAAAACAAACTGTTCAAGTGCTTGTATAACAGCAACATCGGCACCTGAAATAATAATTTTATTTAGTTTTTGGGCATATTTTATCATGGGAGTTTCAACGGGAAGGGCAACTACATCAAACACAATATCGGCATTTTTTATCATAGTTGAGGGAAATGCAAGCGCCTCAGAATCAATACCACCAAACATACCAATTGGGGTAACATTAATAATCAATTTTGCTTGGTGTGACAATATTTCTTGCTCATCCTTTACCCATTTATAGCCATATCGTTTGGCTAATGCTTCGCCTTTTTGTTGGTTACGTGCGGCAATAATACCATTTTTAAATCCCGCATCATAAAAAGCTCCGATCACCGCATTAGCCATGCCTCCGCTGCCTTTTAATACAAATGGTGTTTTATTATCAATCTTATTTTCTACAATGAGTTTAGCAACGGCAATATAATCAGTGTTATAAGCTTTTAAATGATGGTTGGTGTTAACAATGGTATTTGCCGATTGAATAGATTTTACTGAGTCATCTAATTCATCAATAAACTCAATGCAAGCTTCTTTATAAGGCATTGAAATGGCGCAACCTCTAATAGCTAAGGCTCTAATGCCATAAATTGCATCTTTCAAATTATTGGTAGTAAAGGCTTTATATAAGTAATTAAGATCGAGTTTTTCGTACAAATAGTTATGAAAGCGAGTACCAAAATTGCTTGGTCTTGCTGAAAGGGACATGCAAACAGTTGTGTCTTTATTGATAATTCTTGCCATTACAACAAATTCTTGTGATCATATTAGATGATTTTATTTTACCACTTTCTTAATTAACGTGTATGTAATTATGGTTGCAAACAATAATGGTCCTAAAATACAGCAAGAAAAAGCAACAGTGAGAGCAATGATCTATTTATATTGCTTTAAACAACATCATAGCCAACATCATCAGTTATGTGAGAAATGCAACGATCTGTTGCAATATGCTATGCAACGTTTAACAAAGTGCCGTTTTGGTGAAGAAAAAACGACATGCGAACGTTGTCCTAAACATTGTTATCGTAAAGATTATAAACTAAAAATTAAACAGGTAATGCGGTTTTCTGGTCCAAGAATGTTAATTTATCATCCTACAATGGCCTTGAGGCATCTTTATAAAAACTTGGTGTGTAGGTAAGTTATTACCATTATTAACGTCTACCATGACAAAACAAATATTAACTCGTCATAAAGTTAAAATTACGGTTTAGTATATTCTATTGATTAAAAATACTAATTTCCAAAATAGCCTAAAACTTCCACCGATTTGTATACTGTGAAAAATTTGTTATTATTAGAAACAGAATTTAAAATAATGGCTTGATAAGAGTCCGGATCAAAGAAATGTCTATTGCAGTTGTTGAAGTTAATCGTCAAGCAGTTATTCATAATGTTGAGTATCTCAAAAAAATGGCTCCAAATAGTCAACTAGTTGCGATTATAAAAGCCAATGCTTATTCACACGGAATTGAGGAGATTGCTCAATTACTACATGATAAAGTGAATTATTTTGGTGTATCGCGCTTTACCGAGGCCATGCAATTGCGGAACAATGGTATTAACACGCCGATTCTGGCTTTGGAAGGTTTTTTCCCGCATGATGATTTGGATTATTTTATTGATTTTAACATTCAACCAGCTATTCATAGCAAATGGCAAATTGACATATTGCAAACATCCCTCCGTAAAGATCAAATTACCACATGGTTTAAGCTTGATACAGGAATGCATCGTTTAGGTTTTTGCCCTGATGAAGCAAAAGAAGAATTTTATCGTTTGGCTAGTTGTTCAGTCGTTCGCAAACCAATTAATATTATGAGTCATTTTAGTTCGGCTGATGATCTATCTTCAGAGAAAACGTTAAAGCAAATAGAACTATTTGATCAGTTTATTGATTCAATTGATGACAAATCACTTATTGGCAAACGCTCGATTGCCGCATCGGGAGGTATATTAGCCTGGCCAAAAGCTCAGCGAGATGTTGTGCGTCAAGGTATTGCTTTATATGGTGTTTCGCCTTTTGATGAACCTATTACTGAGCTACAACCAGCGATGACGTTTAAATCTGAATTAATTGCGGTACGAAAACACAAAAAAGGTGAATCAGTTGGTTATGGTCAAATTTGGTGTAGCCAGCAAGATACTAAACTAGGTGTAGTTGCAATGGGGTATGGTGATGGTTATCCACGAAATATTCCAGAAAATACTCCTGTTTTGATTAATGGTCGAAAAGTACCAATCGTTGGTCGAGTATCAATGGATATGATTGTAGTTGATTTAGGTATAAATTGTCTTGAAAAACCAGGTGATGAAGTCATATTTTGGGGAGCAGGACTTCCTGTTGAGGAAATCGCAAAGCACACTGGAATTAGTGCTTACGAATTAATAACGCGCTTAACTTCACGCGCAAAAATTCATTATATAGATAAATTAAATTATGATTAAAAAAATATTTTTATACACTTTACTTTCTTTTATATTAATTATTGGCGGTTCGATCAGTATTGGTTATTACTTTTTACAGCAGTTTTCTAAACAACAAATGCAAGTAACCAACGAAAACCAGATGTTTGTTTTGAAAAAAGGCACATCCATGCACCAATTGGTTGCACAAATTAAAGAAAGTAAATTAATGCATAGTGCTTATTTATTGCCTTATTTGTGTAAATTGAATCCTTCATTGAGATCAATTAAAGCAGGAACTTATCAATTACACCCACATATGACCGTTGAAGAGTTTTTGCAATTATTAGTGTCGGGTAAAGAAAGCAATTTTTCAATTCAATTTGTGGAAGGTAAACGAGCTAAAGATTGGTTAAAGATTATTCAAAGTACGCCTTACATTGAACAAACATTAGTTGGAAAAACAGATGAAGAAATTGCTAAGTTATTAGGCATTGAAGGATCAATTGAAGGTTGGTTATCGCCTGATACTTACCTTTATACCGCAGACACTTTAGATATTAATATCCTAAAACGTGCGCATATGACGATGAAAAGTAATTTGCAAAAAATTTGGGATAATCGCGATAGTAATCTTCCTTATCAATCCCCTTATGAATTACTGATTATTGCATCAATTATTGAGAAGGAAACAGGTATTAGTTCAGAGCGTGCTAATGTGGCATCGGTATTTGTTAATCGTTTAAGAGCAAAAATGAAGTTACAAACAGATCCAACTATTATTTATGGTTTAGGCGATAACTATAAAGGTACTATTAGGCGCGTTGATTTGACCGATACTGAAAATCCTTATAATACTTATGTTATTGAAGGATTACCACCAACTCCAATTGCAATGCCAAGCATTGCCTCGCTCGAAGCTGCAGCACACCCAGCTAAAACCAATTATCTGTTTTTTGTGGCGAATGGAACAGGTGGACATACATTCTCAAGTACTTACAGTAACCATCAGCAAGCAGTTAATGAGTATCGTCGAATGAATAGTAGTGGGAATTGAATGAAAATTCAATAAAATCAATACTCTACATGAGCATTTTTTCAGGTTTGTTAACTTTAATTATTACCGCATATTAATGCGGTAATTTTTCATAATTAAGTTTAGACAAATCATCAAGTTGCTTAATTAGGTAAAGTAGATGATTAACATCTTGTTCTTGCTCTTTTAGTGCTTCTTCAAAATAAGGGTGTAAGGCAAATTTGGGCAAATTTGTTTTGGCGTCAATCATTGCTTGTATACGTGGAATAAAAATCCATTGTAACCATTCGTGTGCTTGCATGGTATCGATAGCAAAAGGTTCTTGGCTTAAAAATGCATTGGGATTTGGCGGTATAGTTTGCCATAAATCGATTTTTTGTAATTCCTCAATAATTTGTTCAAGTTGATTTAGTAGCTTTTGCCCTTGCGATTTTTGTGTTAATAAATTCTGATAATGTAGCCAATCAAAACAAGGGCCAGGATCTGTTTTTCGATCTGGAGCAATATCAGTATGCCCAGCAATATCTTTGATGGCATAAGTTTGTTGTAATAATAACGTAACGTTTACTAATTGCTGATATTGTTGTTCGGTAAAATTATCGCTATCACATCCTTCCATTTCGATACCGATCGAAAAATCATTACAATTTTCTTGCCCTGCAAATGTTGATTTTCCTGCATGCCAGGCACGTTTATCAAATGGAACAAATTGAATAATTTCACCATCACGTCGAATAAACAGATGGCTTGATACTTCAAGTTGATGAATCGAAGCAAAGTACGGGTGCTGGTTGGGATCGAGCCGACCAGTAAATAATTGCTCAACATAAGGACCTCCATATTCATTGGGCGGTAAGCTTATATTATGAATAACAAGTAGTGATATCGGTTTATTAATAGGTCGTTCATTATAAAAAGGCGAAACAACTTGCTTTATACCTTGTAACCAGCCATTAACAATTTTTAGGGACATAGTGACTCCAACTTATTTGATAAACCGATGTATGGATTTGTCTGTTTTGCGATTTGCTTCGCAAAAATTGAACATACAACGTAATAATTAACTACATTAAGGATTTTACTTTCTAATCTTACTTTTTCATTATTATTCCATTTTTTTGTTTTGCTATAAAGGCTCTTAGATTAAATCATTGACTAAAAAATAGAGGTATTTATGTCTAATCAATCGGGCTTTACGTTATTTGAACTTATGATTGCCATTATTGTTATCGCTATCTTAGCTGCTATCGGTGTTCCTGCTTATCAGGGATATGTAAAAAAAGCCGCATTGACTGATATGTTGCAAATGATGACATCGTATAAAACCGCTGTCGAAATTTGTGCTGTAGAGCAAGGTAGCTTAACCAATTGTAGTAATGGTAATAATGGCGTACCAGCGAGTCGAACATCAAATTATGTTACCTCTATTACGGTTAATAACGGAGTTATTACCTTGGTTGGAGCCAGCGCCTTAACAGGGTTAACTACTACACTAACACCAACAATCAATGCTACTGGTGGCAATTTAGATTGGAGCCGAGTTTGTACTACATCGCCAAGTGATACCAGTTTAACCAGTGCTTGTGAAGATATTTTTAAATTCTAATGTTTGTATTTAATAATTGACGAATAAGGAACCACCTTTATGCAAGAAGAACAGTTAATTGAAAGTATCGATAAATTGTTACTTGAAGCATTAAATAAGCGTGCTTCGGATATTCATTTTGAACCTTATCAACATAGTTACCGTATACGTATGCGTATTGACGGTGTTTTACATGATATGTTATCACCGCACCTTGCGTTAGCTAAACAGATAACAGCAAGATTAAAAATCATGTCTCAACTAAATATAGCTGAACATCGATTACCGCAAGATGGTCAACTCATTATTGATCGTTATGCCATGCGTATTTCCACTTTGCCTGTAATGAATGGCGAAAAAATTGTTTTAAGAGTAATGGATAACCATGAGTCTGAATTAACCATTAATGATTTAGGGTTAACGGATGCAGATCTGTTAACATTCAAACAAATTTTAGACTACCCACAAGGATTGATTTTAGTTACAGGTCCAACAGGAAGCGGTAAAACGGTGACGTTATATAGTGGATTAAAGCGGTTAAATAAAACCGAACGTAACATCTGTAGTGTCGAAGATCCCATTGAAATTCCTCTAGAGGGTATTAATCAAACTGCGATTAATCTCAAGGCTGGCTTAACATTTGCTATTGTATTGCGTGCTTTACTACGGCAAGATCCTGATGTAATGATGGTCGGCGAAATTCGCGATCATGAAACCGCCGAAATTGCAATTCAAGCTGCGCAAACAGGGCATCTAGTATTATCTACATTGCATACTAATTCAAGTGTCGAGGCAATAACACGCTTAAAGCAAATGGGTATAGAAAATTATCTATTATCATCAAGTTTAAAATTAATCATTGCTCAGCGGTTAGTTCGAAAATTGTGTCCACACTGTAAGGTAGTAGCGAATGATCTGGTTATGTTTGGTAATGAACATGTCCCACATTATTTGTCTTCAGGATGCTCTAATTGTATTGGTGGCTACAAAGGAAGAATTGGACTATACGAGTTGTTAGTCATCACTCCCGAAATTCAACAACAAATCTTAGCAAATCAAGCTATTTTATCCTCAAATATGATTTCTTTAAAAAAAGCTGGGCAAAAATTAGTGAAGCAGGGTATGACAACGTTAGCTGAATTAAATCGAGTCTTGGGTGATACAGTATGAAACGGCTCTATTATTGGTATGATGTCGATTTTAATCAACACAAAATTATCGCTGAATCATCACAGGCTGCTAAAAGACTGTTATTGTTGCAAGGTAAAATTGCCATTAAGATTAAAGCTGGTAAAATTATTACTGCACATAGTTTTAATCGTACAGATCTACTGATGATTACCAAACAATTAGCGACTATGTTAAAAGCCGGTTTGTCTATTATTGATACATTACAATTGCTTGCTCAAGAACAAGCTAAACCGCATTGGCAATATTTGTTACTTGATATCAAACAACAAGTCGCTAAAGGCGAATTTTTATCTCAAGTATTGCAGCAACATCAATCGGTGTTTTCCTCATTGTATTGTGAGATTATTGCAACAGGCGAACTAACTGGGCAGCTTGATGAAAGTTTTGAACAATTATCGTTATTGCTTGAAAAATCAATTAAACTGCAAAGAAGCCTAAAAAAGGCTATGCGTTATCCGTTGTTTTTATTATTGATTGCAATGATGGCAAGTTTGGTAATGTTATTATTTGTTTTACCAAAATTTTCAGATATTTATCAAAATTTCGATGCTGAGTTACCTGCTTTTACGCAAGGAGTTATTGATTTTTCTAGTTATTTGCAACAAAGTTGGTTAATTTGGTGTATCGTCTTTTTTATTAGTTATTTCTGTTATCAGCGCTATTTAAAAGTGCGTTATCGACGTAAAATCGAAAGGATAGTAATAAAATTTCCCTTTATTGGAAAAATTATTCAAACCACTTGCTTAACTCAGATTTTTCAAACAATTGGAATCACTCAAAAAGCAGGCATACCATTACTAGCTGGTTTAACTGCGGCGGCTAATACTACTTGCTATTGTCTTTATCGTGATAGTATTTCGCAAATTATTGCAGGCATTGAGCAAGGGCTTCCATTTAGCCATGTATTGCATGGGCAACGATATTTTCCTAATTTATGTTCACAGTTAATTCATGTGGGGGAGGAGTCAGGCACACTAGATTTAATGCTCGATAAATTAGCAACTTATTATCAAGAACAAAATCAAACCTTAACCGATAATTTATCGCAAGCATTTGAGCCATTATTAATGCTTGTTTTATCTATAATTATTGGCAGTTTAATTGTGGCTATGTATTTACCGATATTCCAAATGGGCGATGTAATTCACTAATGTTAGTATTTATTATTATCTATTTAGGTCTTTGTATCGGTAGCTTTGTTTATGTTGCTTATTACCGTTATTTGCCAACACTGACACCATACCAGTATTTATGTCGAATTAGTGTTTATCGGTCTAGTTGTCCACATTGCCATAATAAGCTTAAAGCTTGGCAATTGATACCGATTATTTCTTGGTTAATATTAAAACGGCGTTGTTATTACTGCAATACCAATATTTCATGCCGATATCTTATTCTTGAATTATTTGTCGCTGTTTTATTTGCTATTATCTATTTTGATAAAAGTATCAATTATCAAAGCGGTATTTTAATGATTCTAGGTTGTTATTTTTTTCTTTTGGCTTTAATTGATTTTAAATACTATCTATTGCCAGATTTTTTTACCCAACCACTAATGTGGACGGGTGTAATGCTTGCTTATTTTGACATGGCAAATATCGTCTTAACCGATGCTTTGCAAGGTATCTTTTGGGGATATCTATTATTAAAAGTACCTGCTACTTTATTTTATTTGGTATTTAAAAAACAGGGATTAGGAGGAGGCGATATCAAATTGCTTGCCGCTCTTGGCGCTTGGTTGCCTTATACATTATTACCAATGTTATTATTTTTTTCTTCCTTATTGGGGATTATATATTTTCTTTTTTTGCGATATGTAATCAATAAACCAAAATCAAAAGTTATTCCATTTGGTCCTTTCTTATTAATTTCTGGTTATGTGATTTATTATTTTTGTTAAAAAGTTTCAGGAAAATAGGTGTTTTAATCAATTTATTGTTAATCAATAAGAGGTAAAAGTGCATAAATTTATTATTTTTTTCATTAAATACAATATATAACTAAAATTGATATCCATAGTAAAATTAGTTATTTTTATAAAAGTGAAAATCGCGTTATAGTGTTAGCTAGAATTGTTGAACCACAGGTTATTCACCAACTAAGGAATTACTTATGATATCAAATAGCATTAATCAATTAAAAACCGAAATGATTACATGGCGCCATCATATTCACGCCCATCCAGAAACAGCCTTTGAAGAGGTTAAAACCACGCAATTTATTATCGAAAAGTTACAATCCTTTGGTATTACCGAGTTATATACTGATTTTGCTCCAACAGGAGTTGTTGGTATTATTAAAGGTAATCGTGATGGACGATGGATTGCTCTGCGAGCTGATATAGATGCATTAGACATTATTGAAGAAAATAATACTAATTATTGCTCAACCATTTCTGGCAAAATGCATGGGTGTGGTCATGATGGGCATACTGCTATGTTACTAGGAACGGCTAAATATCTTAGTGAACACCGTGATTTTGCTGGTACAGTTGTTCTTATTTTTCAACCAGCTGAAGAAAACGAAGGTGGAGCCAGAGTAATGGTTGAAAATGGCTTATTTGAACGATTTCCGATTGAAGCAGTATATGGCATGCATAATCAGCCTAATATGGAGTTAAATCACTTTTATATTAATCATGGCCCAATGATGGCATCGTATGATGTATTTGAGATCAAAATAACGGGTGTTGGTGCTCATGCTGCTGCGCCTCATCTAGGCAAAGATGCAATTTTAACAGCTACGCAAATCGTAAATGGATTACAAAGTATTGTGAGCCGTAATGCTGATCCTTTAAGTTCGTTGGTAGTTAGCGTAACGCAAATTCATAGCGGCGATACTTGGAATGTGTTACCACAGGAAGCGGTTATTCGCGGTACTGTTAGAACATTTAGTGCACAAGTACAAGATATGGCGGAAAATCGTATTAAACAAATAGCAAAAGGTATTGCCACAACATTTGACGCTAAGGCGGAAGTAGATTATCAACGCCGTTACCCAGCTACCATCAATTACGCTAAACAAGCTGATATTGCTATTGCAGCTGCTAAACAAGTTGTGGGGCAAGATAATTTAATTATTGATCCTCTTCCTTCAATGGGTTCAGAAGATTTTGCTTTTATGCTACAAAAAATCCCTGGTGTTTATGTATGGTTAGGCGCAGGTAAAGGGGCTAATTTGCATAATCCAGCTTTTAACTTTAATGATGAAGTGTTAACAACTGGTGTAAGCTATTTTGTTGAAATAGTTAACCAAGAACTTGCTAACTAAGTTAAAATCAGATTCCAACGAGCTGGAATAAACATTGGTTATTCCAGCTTATTAGTCGAAAACAATTAAAATGTCATTCGGCTATTGTCATTTCCATATACTCTAAATGGCGTATTTAAATCAATTCCATTATTAAGTACCACTTGGACACAAACACCACCTTTTTCGTCCAGTTTTGCCGCAGCTAACACAAGTCCACCTTCTCGCCAGCCACCAGCAAGCTTATATTCAAGCGTACTGCCAATTTTAGGTAGAACATCACTCGTGCCCTTTATTACATACATCCCACGAGTATTTGCTCCACGGAACTGTGCTCTAGCTACCATTTCTTGACCACAGTAACAACCTTTTTCAAAGCTGATTGCGTCATAAGATTGCAAATTACAGGCTTGTGGTAATAATATTGCCATATTGTTATTATCAATAATAGGGTAACCAGCTTGCAAATCAAGTTTTACCCAGTCGCTACATGGATGTAAATCTTCAGAAATAGGATCCGGTGTTACCATAATAACGCGCATTTTCGGTAAAGGTAGTTTGATATAGGTAATATTATTTTCAGTAAAACAGTTTTTATCGCTTAATTTTTCTGCGATTTCATGGGGTATCGCATTTCCAACCAAGCCGACCATATTTAGATCTTCGACTGGTTCGATAGTCACTTTAGAAAAAACAGCGTATTTTGCTAGTTCGGCAATCTGTTTTTTAACAACACTTTTACGTTCAATATAGTAAATATCATTACCTCGTTGAAATAACAATAAAGTACTCCACATTCTGCCTTTACTGTCGCAATGAGCAGCATAAAGCGTAGATTTTTCTGAAAGCTGGTTAATATCGTTGGTTATTTGACCTTGCAGGAAAGCTCGGTTATCCTCACCAGTAACTTTAACTAATTGCCAGTCAGCAAGAGAGGTTGGTTTAGAAGAAATATTGCTCATATTTGTACCTTTGGGTGATGAAGAATCCTAGTACCGTTATGGCTAGAAATACTTATCTTCTGAGTTTATATAAAAAATAAAAAAATAACAATAAAATCAATTAGCAATATTTAAATAAAATAGATAGATTACGGATATTATTCATAATATTATTAAAAAATAATTTTATTAGTGGATAATTTTTCAGTAAAACGCTTAGTTAATTGGCTTTAATTGATTTTGTTTATAAGTTGATGCAAAATAAATCACTAAATGACTAATCAGTTACATTGGAGACAACAACCATGGCAAAACTGTCAGGCGCAGAGATGGTTATTCAATCTTTGATTGACCAAGGAGTAAAACAGATATTTGGCTATCCCGGTGGTAGTGTTCTTGATATTTATGATGCCATTCACACGCTAGGTGGTATTGAACATATATTAGTTCGCCATGAACAAGCAGCGGTACATATGGCCGATGGTTATGCTAGAGCAACAGGGAATGTTGGCGTTGTTTTAGTTACATCAGGCCCTGGGGCAACAAACACTATTACCGGTATTGCAACAGCTTACATGGATTCGGTTCCACTAGTTATATTGTCTGGACAAGTTGCTAGTAGCCTAATTGGTAATGATGCATTCCAAGAATGTGACATGATCGGAATTTCGCGTCCAATTGTTAAACACAGTTTTTTAGTCAAAGATAGTAAAGATATTCCAGAAACCATCAAAAAAGCATTTTATATTGCTTCGACAGGTAGGCCTGGTCCAGTAGTTATCGATCTACCAAAAGATATTGTCAATCCAGCTAACAAATATAATTATCATTATCCAAAATCAGTTTTAATGAGATCTTACAATCCAACTATCCAAGGTCATAAAAAACAGATCAAAAAAGCATTAACCGCGTTATTATCGGCTAAAAAGCCGGTACTATTTATTGGTGGCGGGGTTATTACCGCCGATGCTAGTGGCGAAATTAAGACACTTGCAGAAAAACTAAATTTACCTGTTGCTTCAACGTTAATGGGTATTAGCGCTTTTCCGGGAACAGATAAACATTATCTTGGTATGATTGGCATGCACGGTGTTTATGAAGCTAATATGGCCATGCATAATGCCGATGTAATTTTTGCAATCGGTGCACGTTTTGATGATCGAACAACCAATAATGTTGAAAAATATTGTCCAAAAGCCAAAATTATTCATGTTGATATCGATCCGACTTCTATTTCAAAAACTATATCTGCTTCGATTCCTGTAGTTGGTGATGCAAAAGTTGTTCTTGAAACTTTGTTGTCTATGTTAGATGAGTTAAATACAGAACGTGATCTTGACGCATTAATTGATTGGTGGAAACAGATAGAACACTGGCGAGCACGTCACTGCTTAGCCTATAACCATGAAGGGCAAAGCATTAAACCACAAGAAACGATACAAGTGTTATACAAGCTAACCAAAGGTGATGCATTTGTGACAACCGATGTTGGTCAACATCAAATGTTTGCTGCACTTTATTACCCATTTGACAAACCTCGTCACTTTATCACATCTGGTGGGCTTGGCACGATGGGATTTGGTTTGCCAGCGGCGCTGGGAGTCAAATTAGCATATCCTAAAAAAACCGTTGTGTGTGTAACTGGCGATGGCAGTATCCAAATGAATATTCAAGAATTATCAACCGCATTGCAATATGGCTTACCAGTACTGGTTTTAAATTTGAACAACCGCTTTTTAGGCATGGTTAAACAGTGGCAAGATATGATTTATGCTGGACGCCATTCAAGTTCTTATATGGAATCTCTACCTGATTTTGCCAAAATTGCAGAAGCCTATGGCCATGTTGGTATGGTAATAACAAAACGTGAGGAACTAGAATCTAAACTGAAACAAGCACTGGCAATCAAGAACCGTTTAGTCTTTGTTGATGTTATGACTGATGCGACTGAACATGTATATCCAATGCAAGTTCGAGGTGGTGCAATGAACGAAATGTGGCTTAGTAAAACGGAGAGAACCTAATGCGTTATATATTATCAATCTTAACCGAAAACGAACCAGGCGCATTATCACGAATTATCGGCTTGTTTTCGCAACGTGGTTTTAATATCGAAACTATCACCACTGCGCAAACCGAAGATCCTACCATGCACCGTATGACAATTCAGACCTCAGGTGATGAGCATGTGATTGAACAGATCCAAAAGCAATTGCATAAACTTGTTAATGTTTACCGTGTGCATGATTTAACCGAAGGCCCTCATGTAGAGCGTGAAATCATGCTAGTAAAAGTAGAAGCAAAAGGTTCACAAGCACGTGATGAAGTTAAACGTTGTGCCGATATTTTTAGAGGATCGATAGTAGATGTCACTGCAACACATTACATTGTACAACTATCGGGTACTAGCGAAAAACTAGATTCATTTTTAGCCTCAATCCGTGAAACATGCAATATTATCGAAACCGTCCGTTCAGGAATTATAGGCTTATCACGTAGTGAAAAAACAGTTAAATAGCTACATTTATAGTTAACATATTTATTAAGGCACATTGTGCGCCTTAATTTTGTTAACAGTACTAAGTTGTTTGTTTTTTAGTTAAAAGGCATAAAGATGTTGTCATAATTTAATCTCGCCAAAAATTAACAATAACAGCTCGTTATGCCTAGAACTATGCTACTAGATACTTACTTGAAAAAGTGCCAAAATTGGAAGATCAGTAGTTTCTAGATTAAAGTAATAATTGTTAGTAATAACCATTACTGTATGTAACAAAAATAGAAATAATAATTACAATGTATAAAACAATAAATACAATCGAAGCGATAAATGTAATTAGAAAATATTTCCAATAGCCATAAATATTTTCTATAGCATCAACAATATCGTCTCCTTTTCGAAGACTTGCAGCTAAGCTAAATGCACTTCCCGATTTGAAAAGTTTGGCTCCAGCAAAAATTTGAGGGATTCCAACAATAGCAGTAATTATTCCTAGACATGTAAAAGCGCCAGCAATTATAAAAATAACACCAAAAACTTGTTGCATAGTAGCAATAAAACGCATATGTTTTATTAATAATTCAGTTGTTTGAAAAGAAATTGTATTTGTTTGATTTGTATTCATTTTTATTCCTTATTTATTCCTTATATTATTGCTCTATTTGAAAGCGGGTTATAGAATAACAGCTTTTTAATCAATGTCGAGGTGCTTTTTGCATAACAGCTCAAGTTTAAACCATTTTTCCATTGCCCCATGTTAGATTGGACGTATAGCTTTTAATTTGAATGGTTTAACTTCCTCTTTTGGTTCCCATTAGGAGCCCGAATGAAACCGATAAAACTATAAATATTCCATAAAAACCACTATTATTACAGGTGGAGAAAATAACTAAATTAAGCAAAAAAGAATGGATGTCAGAATGCTAGTATTAAAAAATTTACGCAATGACACAAGCGACAAATGATTTAATTATTTATTTCGAGGCAGAAAAGTAAAATAAAAAAGGGGGGGCTAAAGCTCCCAAAATTAACCATGAGCCTCTTTAAATTCTTTTCTTGCTATTTCTTGTTGTTTATCGATGTAGTCAGCAAAATCTTGTATGTGTACGATAGTATTGCAAATACAATTTCAGAACTGTTCGGCAGGCAGAATATCACATTTCCATGCGACTACAGATTTAAACTAAACCAACGTGACTTGCAAATCTATGACGCATTTAAAGGCAATAACTACGTAGAACTGAGTCAAAAATATAAAATGACAGAACGAGGTATCAGAAAAGTAATCGACCGAGTTTATAAACGAATGATAAAAGAAAAACAACCAACACTGTTTGATTTTAATGACGCCTAATCAATTTTAGAGCAAAATTTTTTATTTCATATTTTGTAACACTTTTCAAGGAACAATTTCATTATTTCCCTGTTTATTTTGTTATATCCCATTTACCTCATCATTCTGTTATTATTTATAATGTTCTATTTCTGTTATAATTTAACTTTATAATAACAAAAAGGAATAATAATGTTAAAAAGGATGGTTGCATTTTTACTAATGGCATTTGCTTTATCTGGATGCTCGCCTGAAGTTACAGAAGATATGCTAATTGGTAAATGGATATGTCATTACGAAGGGGTATACGACATAGAAAAAACTTCTACTGATAAAAGAAATTTTGAAATAAATAACATCCCAGTAAAATATGGAAAACAGAAAGATAACTCAATCACGGAACAATCTTATAATTTAGCACCGGAAAAATTTTTATTTGAACCCTATAGAAAAGAGCATCGTAATCTAGATAAAAATATTGAGTATGAAAGAATATGGGAATATCAATATGTTTCAGATGATGAATTTAAATATGTAGACACTTATAGTTCGAGATGTAGCCAAACAAAAAAGCATAGCGAGTTAGATGTTTGGACAAAAACATGTGTTAGGCAAAAAGATTAAAAAAATTATCAATAATTATTGTTCAAACCGCCAATTAAGACGGTTTTTTATGTTCATTTTTTTTGAAACACCTCAAACCCAATTCAATTTTCAATCAACCATAATGCCATCACACGGCAATTAACAACAAGAGCTACTTAGGAATGAGTTTTAGAGGGCACCAGATGGTTTTCATGGTTACCCTTCTTGACTAGTTCCCTGTAAATATCCCCAAACTTAGTACACAACTCACGTAGAAAATTAAGCTGCCTGTTTTAATGTTTTATATTCAATCGGTGTCATGTTATTTAACGCCTCATGCGGTCTTTCGGTGTTATAAATCGTTAACCATTCTTCGGTTATTCTCCTTGCTTGCGATAAGTTGTTAAAAAGATATAAATCGAGTACTTCAGTACGATAGGTACGATTAAATCGTTCAATATAGCCATTTTGATAAGGGCTACCAGGCTTTATATAATCAATGGCTATATCATGTGATTTAGCCCAGTTTATAAAGGATTTTCCTGTAAATTCGGGTCCATTATCGACTCGTATTTTTAATGGATACCCATGATATTCGGCCAGTTTATCTAAGTAACGGGTAATTCTCCCTGCTGGTAAGCTTATTACAATATCAATATCTAACGCCTCACGATTAAAGTCATCGATGACATTGAATGTCCTAAAACTACGTTGATTACGGCTACTGTCACTCATAAAATCCATTGACCAACATTCACCTTGTTTATTAGGCACCAATAGCTTTTCTGGGCATCGTGGAGGAGTGCGTTTTTTACGCTTTACTCTGAGATTAAGCTTTAATTCACAATACACCGGATAAACACGCTTATGGTTCCATTGATAGCCGAGCTTTCTGATACGATTAAAGCATTTAGGAAAGCCCCAGCGTAAATGCCGGTCTGTGATAGCATTCAACACCGAAATAATCTGTAACTTTCCTGCCATTTATAGAAAGTTGAATTATCCATGCCATATTTACGGCACAGTTCCTTGACAAGAATACCAGCTTCAGCTTCTTTTTAAATAGCTACGATTTGATGTTCGGTCATTTTTTTCATAATTAAATCCCCTTTACTTTTATCATAGAGAATTTTCTACTTTTTTGCTGTACTATTTTAGGTGATAGTTACATTTAATACAAAGCCGCCCCAATCAGACAATATTGCAAGACATAGCTTATAAAATCCTTTTATTGCTTATTTATCGTTTTCTTGTATACTTCAAATTCCTGCTTCAGTTTTTCTTTTGGTGTTGTTAGTAATCTTTTCATATTATCAATTTCCCTTATGCAGGCATGCTTTAAGTTATTCTTTTTAAGTATTTCTTTTTCTCTAAAAGGAGCTGCATCTTCACCAGTAAGATTTTTCTCTATTAGTTCTAAATAATAGTTATATTGATCCTCTTTTTGCTGTTTTATTTTTTCAAATATGTCTAAATTCTCTTGTGTTATATTTATTTTACGAAATTCAATGTTGTTATACCTTGATTCGTTCCAATATGTCTTAAAGATATATCGTCTAGGATGCTTCCCTTTTTCAAAAACTATCTGGTAGTTAAGCGTACAGTTAGGTTCAAAAGAACCATGTGTTATATGTATTAAATTTCCATTTTGTTTTACCCATGTCTCACGGCTATTATATTCTGGCTGACTCCCTTTCAGTTCTAAAATTTCAAATGTTTTACCTTTATAATAAGAACCAAATGTATCATCAACATTAGCCCAGTTTAACATCGAGTTTGGAATAGTTATCTTCTTATAATCTTTAGAGTCTTCGATAGTGAATTGATCAAAAAAATCAATTTTTTCATCCTCACTTAGCGGTTTTTTTTCTAAAGAATTATCATTTTTAAACCAAACACTTGTTTTGAAAACTCTGTTTTTGACTAACAGTTTTTTAGAAGAAGAGTCAACAAATCTATCTGTTTCAACATCAAGTTTCAAAGGTTCAACGTAAATAAATCTATCTTTATAACCTACTAGTTTATTTATAACGATTTTATTATAAAAAATAGGAATATATTTAACTGTATCTATGTTAGGAAAATAATAACTTTTGGATGGGTGAAAGTCTGGATAATAAAGATAAATACCTTCCAAAACATACTGTTGATTTGGGGTCTTAATTGGTTTGGGAATATCAAAGTTTATAATCTGATTAGTTTTATTAACATGTATATTTGTTGCAAATGCAATTTGATTTATCTTGTTATATACTGTATTCCTTGATTCCCACGACATAAGTGTATGGTATTGTTTTTCTTTGGTTATTTTGATTATATCGCCCGTTTTATCTATTATAGGCTCGTATTGCGCTATGATTTTTATATTTTTTTGTGGAAAGTTTTTTATTAAATTTTCATTCTCTATGTTAGTTATAAAAGGATTATAAAAATCATCAAGTTGAAAACTTACGTGTAAAAAATCATTGTTATCTGAGCTGTTTATTAATTTATGGTCAATTATCCTGACTCTTTTATCAGTACAGGCGTTCAGTAAGAAACATCCTACCAACAGGGAAACTATTAAAAATATTCTTTTTTTCATACATTTCACCATAACAAAACCGTTTCAAAATGTCTATAACTATTTAAATAACAACAATGAAAATTAAATTAAACGATATTATTAATTGAATGTTTTTATGTGGAAAAAATCACTTCTTTCAGTAGCTAAAGTTTGTTGCGATTATTTATTTTACCTATTTAGAAACACGACACAGCGAGGGTTTGTATTTTTTATTGTTTAATTATATTTACTATTTTTTTTCGGTTTATTTATTTTTGTTGAGAATAATTCGCATTTTTACACTAAAAATAACTTCATTTCTTTCTAAAATATGTATCTTTAATTTTATATGATTATTTATATCAACACTGTTGTCATTTTTTAGGAGCGTAATGTCATTTTTTACTCTTAACCAGTTACCTTTAGGTCACGAGGCGGTTATTACTAGGTTGTTACCCGAATCGTTACCTTTTCGTCGAAAGTTACTTGCTATGGGGATTACACCGGGGTGTAAGGTTCTTGCTGTGCGAGTTGCACCATTTGGCGATCCGATTGAAATTAAAATGCGTGGATTTTTGCTTTGTTTGCGTCTTAAAGAAGCACAAGCCATTGAAGTTATAGAGGTAAGTGAATGAAGATAGCATTAATTGGTAATCCTAACTGTGGTAAGACGACATTATTTAATTTATTAACTGGCTCAAAGCAACGTGTAGGAAATTGGCCTGGAGTGACTGTTGAACGTAAAACAGGTGTTTTTACTTATCATAATGCACAATATGAAGTCGTCGATTTGCCTGGTACATATTCGATCGAACCAGACCCACTTAGTGTTTCACAAGATGAGCTTATTGCACGTCAGTTTGTGTTGTCTGATAGTGACTGTGTTATTATTAATATTATGGATGCAACTAATTTGCAACGTAGTTTGTATTTAACTTGTCAATTAATTGATTTGCAAGTGCCAATGATTGTTGTATTAAATATGATGGATGCAGTTAAAGCCATGGGCGAACAGATTAATGTTGATATGTTGTCAACACTGTTAGGTTGCCCTGTAGTGGCATTATCATCAACCCAAAAAATAGGGCTATCGTGCTTTTATCAACAAATCGAAAACATGGTAATCACGCCGCAAGTAGCTAAACCGTCGATTGATTTGCTTGGCGATAATCAGCAAGCGGTGATTAATCGTTGTATTTGTGAGTTACCAGATGATAGTGTTGTGCATCAATTCAATCGTTGGCAATTGATGGATGCGTTATTAGATGATTCGCGTTATAATTTACTCGAATGCGAAAAAGAGATGTTTGCAAACTGCCGTTCATTGCTTGCAAAATGGTGTGATAATGAAATTGATGTGGCGCTTGCTAGTGCACGTTATGATACGATTGATACAATTTGTAAGAAAGTGATTGATAAACCACGTGAACTTAGTCGTCGATTTTCAGACATATTGGATAATATCACCTTAGGGCGTATTACTGGTATTCCGTTCTTTTTACTCGCAATGTATGCCATGTTTATGCTAGCGATTAATTTTGGGACTGTGTTTATTGATTTTTTTGATGTGCTGTGTGGTACTATTTTTGTCGATGGCTCAACGCAGTTACTTCATGCTATCAATGCACCGAATTGGCTTACGGCTATTTTGGCTAATGGGATTGGTCGTGGTATTCAAACGGTTTCAACTTTTATTCCTGTCATTGGGGCGATGTTTTTTTGTTTGTCTTTTTTGGAAGATTCTGGTTATTTGGTGCGAGCAGCAATGGTAATCGATCGGCTGATGCGTTGCATTGGTTTGCCGGGAAAAGCATTTGTGCCAATGTTAGTGGGGTTCGGTTGTGGTGTGCCAGCCATTATGGGCACGCGAACGTTAGAAAGCACACGTGATCGTATTATGTCAATTTGTATGATTCCTTTTATGTCATGTGGAGCTAGATTGCCGGTGTATGCTTTATTCGCCGCGATATTTTTTCCTAAAAATGCCTCTATAGTGGTGTTTGCCTTATATTTGCTTGGTGTAGTTGTGGCAATGATAACCGGATTTATACTTAAATTTACGCTATTAAAAGGTTCATTAACACCGTTTATTATGGAAATGCCAGTGTATCGTATTCCGACTTTAAGTAGTCTAATTAGCTTGACTTGGCAGCGTTTAAAGTCGTTTGTTTTTAAAGCAGGTAAAGCCATTGTGTTGATGGTAACAATATTAAGTGTGCTTAATTCATGGGGGAGTGATGGTTCGTTTAGACACGAAAGTTCGCAGGACTCTATGCTTTCTGTTGTTAGCCAAACAATCACTCCAGCATTTGCACCAATGGGGATTAAACACGATAATTGGCCCGCAACGGTGGGAATTTTTACGGGTATTTTTGCTAAGGAGTCGGTGATTGCAACGCTTAATTCGCTTTATTCGATGGGCGATGACTATGACAATAAGCAAGCAACCAAGTCGTTTGATTTATCACAAGGGATTGTAGATGCGTTGGCAACGATTCCTAAGAATTTAGTTGATCTGTCAGATGCAGTATTAGATCCACTAGGGTTTAATACAGTTTCACAAAATATTGATTCACTTCAGTCTGATTTGGAGGTAAATTCGGTAACAATTTCTCAAATCAAGGGCGCTTTTGGTTCGTCTTCGAATGCGATGAGTTATTTGATCTTCATTTTACTTTATACACCTTGTGCTGCTGCATTAGGAGCTGTGTACCGAGAGGCTGGTTTTAGATGGATGATATTTGTGGCAATTTGGACTTTTACTATCGCATGGCTAACAGCAACTATTTATTATCAATTTACTTTGCTTGGGCATTCTACTATGGCAGGTTGGTGGCTTTTGGGATGTAGTGTATTTATTGTTGTAGCACTATTGTTTATGCGTACTTTAGGGCGATATTCATCATTTAACCAACAAACGGAACCGAATCTACAACAGTGTAAAGAATCATCATGCTGTCAGTAAGTAGCTGGCTAGCTAATTTGTAAAAATATAGATAGAGAAAAGATTTGTGATTTTTCTGTAACTTTAATTATCGGATTATTGCTATGTTAATAACGTCGATTCGTGATTATGTACAATTAAAAGGTCATGTACCATTGCAAGATATTGCACGCCATTTTCGTTTACCTGAAAGTGCAGCTGAGCAGATGTTAGGGTTTTGGATTAAAAAAGGGATGATAAAGTTCATAGTACAAGATCAGCCTTTATTTTGCCAAACCAATAAGTGTCATTCTTGTTCAAACTGCCATTTAGCAAGTAAGGTTGAATATGTTTGGGTTTAATTGAATCATGAATCAGTAACTTTTTACATTTGTAAGTGTTGTCAATTATTTTGTTGCATCATAGATAAATTATGCTAATTAACGCTAATTTGATTTTGTGATTAAATTCACAGAATTAATTTTATTTGTATGGATAAGCTAGCAAACATGGATAAGTGATTCTGTATTATCAGAGTCTGATGCTACATTTTGTGTGTTCAGTCTGTCTGTTTTTTGACAACAAGATAGATTAATCATAATCTAATGACAAAGTCGTTTTATTGTTGAATAAATGTTATTATACTTTCATTATAGTAAAACGTTATATTAGGATAAAATGTATGAGTCAATTAGATGAATTTAAAAAATTAACTGTAGTGGTAGCCGATACCGGTGATATCGATTCTATTAAGCAGTTTTCCCCCGAAGATGCAACAACCAATCCTTCCCTCGTTTTGAAAGCAGCGCAATTTCCTCAATATCGTTATTTAATTGATTCTGCTGTTGAAACTGCGAAAAAAATTGGTGGCAATAAAGAACAACAATTAGTTAATGCGTGTGATCAGGTTGCAGTTAATATTGGCGCTGAAATTTTGAAAACAGTTCCTGGTCGTATTTCAACCGAAGTGGATGCTCGTTTGTCTTTTGATAAACAAGAGTGTATTGAAAAGGCACGCAAAATTATTGCACTTTATAAAGAAAAGGGTATCGATAAGTCACGTATCTTAATTAAAATTGCGTCAACTTGGGAAGGCATTAAAGCAGCTGAGGTGCTTGAAAAAGAAGGGATCAACTGTAATTTAACTTTACTATTTTCGTTTGCACAAGCACGAGCTTGTGCCGAAGTAAATGCCTTTTTAATTTCGCCTTTTGTAGGTCGAATATATGATTGGTATCAAGCTAAAAAAACAATCGAACCTTATGTTGCGGATGAAGATCCGGGCGTAATTTCTGTGCGTAATATCTTTAATTATTACAAACAACACGGTTATAAAACTATTGTGATGGGGGCCAGCTTTCGCAAGGTTGATCAGATTTTAGCATTAGCCGGTTGTGACAGATTAACTATTTCGCCTAATCTATTAGCCGAAATGCAACAATCAAATGCGCCTGTTGTACAAAAGCTCAATCCAAATCAAACCGTAGTTGCTTGTCCTGCGCCAATGACTGAGGCCGAATTTAGATGGCAACATAATAGCGATGCAATGGCAGTTGAAAAATTAGCCGAAGGGATTCGTGCTTTTGCCGTTGATCAAGGCAAATTAGAAGATATGATTGGCGCACTACTATAATTATATTGGATACAATAGGGGAGCTAGCTCCCCATTTTTACAATATTTTATTCGTTAATTTGATTAATGATTTTGCAAGTGATATTAATCTTGCATAAAACAATTCTCATTTAAAAAAAATTTTTGGAGATTACAACATGAATGCAACCACATTATCTCACCGCGAATTGGCGAATGCGATAAGAGCTTTAAGCATGGATGGCGTGCAAAAAGCGAAATCAGGCCATCCTGGTGCACCTATGGGTATGGCGGATATGGCCGAAGTGCTTTGGCGTAGCTTTCTAAAACATAATCCGAACAATCCTAAATGGGCCGATCGCGACCGTTTTGTGTTATCAAATGGTCATGCTTCTATGTTGATTTATAGCTTGTTACATTTAACTGGTTATAACGTGACTATTGATGATTTGAAAAACTTTCGTCAGTTGCATTCAAAAACCGCAGGTCATCCTGAATATGGTCATGTACCTGGTGTTGAAACTACAACGGGACCGTTAGGCCAAGGTATTGCCAATGCTGTTGGTATGGCAATTGCAGAAAGAACGTTAGCGGCACAATTTAATAAACCAAGTCATACCATTGTTGATCACCATACTTATGTGTTTATGGGGGATGGTTGTATGATGGAAGGTATCTCGCACGAAGTGTGTTCTTTAGCGGGTACCTTAAAATTAGGTAAACTCATCGCATTTTATGATGATAATGGTATTTCGATCGATGGTGAAGTAGAAGGTTGGTTTACTGATGATACCGCAAAACGATTTGAAGCTTATGGCTGGCATGTTATTCGTGATATTGATGGTCATGATGCTAAAGTCCTTAAAGAAGCAATCGAACAAGCTCAAGCCGTAACCGATAAACCATCTTTATTAATGTGTAAAACGGTAATTGGTTTTGGTTCACCAAATAAAGCAGGTAGCCATGAAAGTCATGGTGCACCTTTAGGTGATGCTGAAATTGAAGCAACTCGTAAATCATTAGGTTGGGATTATCCTGCTTTTGAAATTCCTAAAGATTATTACGATGCTTGGGATGCGAAAGCTAAAGGTAAACAAATTGAAGATGAATGGAATGCTCGTTTTGATGCTTACGCTAAGGCCTATCCTGAATTAGCTAAAGAATTCAAACGTCGTGTTAATGGTGATTTGCCAGCAAATTGGTCTCAAATCACTAACGATGTAGTGAATAAATTACAAGCAAATCCAGCAACTATTGCAACTCGTAAAGCATCTCAAAATGCTATCGAAGCATTTGCGCCAGCTTTACCTGAATTTTTAGGTGGTTCGGCTGATTTAGCACCAAGTAATTTGACAATGTGGTCAGGCTCTAAAGAAATTTTAGCCAATACTGATGGTAATTATATTCATTATGGTGTGCGTGAATTTGGTATGTCCGCTATTATGAATGGTATTGCGTTACATGGTGGATTTATTCCTTATGGTGCGACATTCTTAATGTTTATGGAATATGCACGTAATGCCATCCGAATGGCGGCATTAATGAAAATTCGTGCTTTATTTGTCTATACTCATGATTCAATTGGTTTGGGTGAAGATGGACCAACGCATCAGCCTGTTGAACAAATGGCAAGCTTACGTGTTACGCCAAATGTGAGTACTTGGCGCCCATGTGACCAAGTGGAATCAGCTATTGCTTGGCAGTATGGTATTGAGCGCAAAGATGGACCAACTGCATTAATCTTCTCAAGACAAAATTTAAAACAACAAGAACGTACTGCTGAACAATTAGCTAATGTCTATCGAGGGGGTTATATCTTAAATGATTGTACCGGTACTCCAGAGCTGATAATTATTGCTACTGGTTCAGAAGTGGAACTTGCAGTTGAAGCTTATCATCAACTTACACAAGCAGGTAAAAAAGTGCGAGTTGTGTCAATGCCATCAACGGATGCGTTTGATAAACAAGATAGCACTTATAGAGAGTCAGTATTGCCATCGTCAGTGACAGCTCGTCTAGCTATTGAAGCTGGTATTAGCGATTACTGGTATAAATATGTTGGTCTTAATGGTAAAGTAATTGGCATGACAAGCTTTGGTGAGTCAGGTCCAGCTGAGCAACTATTTAAAGCATTCGGATTTACTGTTGAAAATGTAATAGCTCAGGCATATAGTTTATTAAAATAATAATAGAATAATTATCGATAAAATGCCATCTGATCTAATGATGGCATTTTATATCTGTCTATGATTATAAACCTAATAGGGATTAGGATCTTTCTTTAGTTTATCAAATGGAAATAGCTTATTTGATTTCCAATCTTTTACTTTTATATTTTTTTGCTCAGGTATTTTTGTTAGCTCATTTTGCATATAATCATGTTGTACATTTAGTTTAATTCCCATCCATTGGCTCAGTAAATAAACAAATTGTAATCCGGATATTTGTTTATTAATTTTTTGTTGGATAGTTTTATCTGAATCAAAAAAGATAAATGGAACTCGATAACTATCTTGATATTCTGAATTGTGTCTTAAGTCATTATGTTGATCTGCATGCGCAAGCCCATGATCTGCAAAGTAAACAACTGAATAATCTTGATTATATTTTTTTAGTATACTGATAGTTTGTGCAATAAGATCATCTGTTTCTTTAATACTACTAACATAACATGATATATTTTTATTATTCAGATCAAACTGCACATTAAATTCTAATCGCTTACAAAAATGAGGATGAGAACCAATTAGATGCATGATGATAAGTTTTGGTTTATTGCTTTCTTTTAATAAAATATTGTCTAATTCGGGTAATAATAAAGTATCATGTTTTCCTCTCGATGATTTACCATTATATTCACCTTTTTTAGTGTAAAATGAATGTTGTGCATAAGAGGCAATACGTGGAACAGTAATTTCCATTTTGCCTAATCTTCCTTGATTTGATAGCCAATAAGTTTCAAATCCTGCATCATTAGCAATACTTACAATATTATTATTTAGTTGTGCATTAACTTCTTTATTTTCTAAAAAAATTGACTGGCTAATTAGATGGGGAATTGATGATTGGGTATTTGGTGCTGGCGCTATTAATCCATCCCAAATAATGCTAGCATGAGTACGGGTAAAAGGTGTATTGTCATATTTAAAACTATAAGCACTCATATAGTCTTTTCGAACACTTTCGCCAATGATAATAACATAGGTTTTATGTTTTGGAACAACCGATATAATTGAGATACTATTAGTTTTTTCAATCTGTTTAATTTGTTGTTCTCTTTCGGTTAAATAGAGCTTTCCATTTTCATAAAATCCAACACAAAACTCTAATATAGGATATTTGATATTACTAAAAAAAGAATAAGTAATTGAGCTGAAAGTGTTTGGGTGATATTGATTAATTATCTTTATTGGTTTATAAAAAACTAATCCCAAAACAACAATAATTAAATAGAGGTTGCTTATTTTGGGGAACGGAAATTTTTTAAATAAAATAACAAAGAATAATATCAAGAGTAGCGGAATAAAATAGAAATAAATAGATAGTTGTGAACAAAAATCTGTTATTTCATCAATATCAGTTTCTGCAATAGAGCTAATCACAGCAACGTTAGGTGAGCCATAATAAAATCCAATAGGAAAATAGATAGCAGCTATTACAAACCAAATGCAAAAAAAGATTCTAAAAAAAGCAAGTCGAGCTAAAAAGATAAGAGAAAAGTAAGTTAGGAATATGCGGTCAAATCTTTGTGGAAAGCCTAATAAATAAGTAAGTAAGATCGAAAGGCAAAGACAAACTCCGTGTGAAAGTATATTTTCTTTTTTTATCATAGTAACTGTATTTATTATATCAATTTTTGGTTTCAAGAATTATAGATTTATTCAAATATTTGACAATAGGTTTTGATAAAAAATATCCAATATTTTAATTGTTGGTATTAGTATCGACGCAGAGAAAATGAAGAAGTCTTCTATGTCTGGGGGTTACCAGCATGGACTAATTTTAGAATTCCGATGGATGGCAGCTTGCCCATAATTCTTGAAAGATTAACCTATTTATGTTTAGTTATTGAATAATCAATAAGTTGTTATTAATAAAATGAGGTTAATCTTTTTTATTTTATTGAATGTCTTAAATAAATAACTTTATCTTGATGCACGTACTAAAATAACTTCAACAGATTGTTTTTGAATATAGATCATCCTAGCTATTAATAGAAATGCTGCCACAGCAAGCCCAGAAATAATTCCTATCCAAAAACCAGCTGCGCCAATTGGTTGAATGATTAGGTCGGTTAATCCTAGAACATAACCAACAGGCAATCCGACTACCCAATAAGAAAGTAGAGTAATAAAAAAGATGCTTTTAGTGTCTTTATAACCTCGAAGCACATTACTAGCTACTACTTGTAAATAGTCAGAAGCTTGATAAATAGCGAGTAAAACAATAAGTTGCATACAAATAGCAATTACAGCATTTTCTTGTGTAAATATGGTGATGATTTGTGAACTAAAAATAACTAAAATTAGTGCAACTATAATGGCGATTGCTAAGGATATGGCTAAACTAATGTAAGAAGTTTGTTTGGCTAAAACTGGTTTTCTTTTGCCTAGTAAATAGCCAATACGAATACTGGTTGCTACTCCTAGCGATAATGGAATAGCAAATGTTAAACTACTGATAGTAAAAATAATTTGGTGTGCAGCTACGGTTAATTGTCCTAGTGGAGCAATTAGTAAAGCAATTACTGCAAATAAGCTCATTTCAAAGAAGTAAGCTAGTGCAAGGGGAGTTCCTAGGATGATGACTTTTTTGATTATAGCAACGTCAATCAATTTAGTTATTGGCGTTTGACGTATATCGTGTTGGCTAGGTGCGGTTAGTGTATATAAACGAATTAATATAAACATTAACCAGAATATTATTGAAGCAGTGATTCCACATCCTACACCGCCAAAAGCAGGTAAGCCTAATTTGCCATAGATTAATATGTAGTTGATAGGGATGTTGGTGATTAGTGCAATAAAGATGATGACCATCGCTGGTTTGGTATTGGATAATCCTTCACATTGATTGCGGTAAACTAAGAATAGCAAGAAAGCTGGCACACCCCACATTATGGCGCGTAAAAATTTGACTGCCACTTCCATCATTTTTGGATCAATAGGGTAATCGTCCGAGCTTCTTAGGTTTATTATTAGGTCGGAATGATAGAGAACTAACATCATAAGCACTGATAATACTAATGCAATGATAACGCCTTGCCGGGTATGATCGGCAACTTGGTTCCGTTTAGCTGCACCATTTAGGTTTGAAATAATTGGCGTTAAAACGGTGAGTAAGCCTTGCCCAAATAAGATGGTAGGTAGCCATATCGAGACAGCAATGGCTACCCCAGAAAGTGCCGTTTTACTATAATTGCCTGCCATGATAGTATCAACAAAGGTGATCGCAGTTTGTGATACTTGTGCGATAAGCACTGGAACCGATAATTTAACAAGATTTTTTATTTCGTGTTTATAATGTTGTTTCATATTTTTACCGTTTAACCGTTCCCCATAAGTCGTATTCATCTGAATGTTCAATGTTAACTTGAACAATATCACCAATATTGACTTGATTTTCTTCGTTTAGATAAACAACACCATCAATTTCAGGGGCATCAGCCATACTACGACCAATTGCACCTTCTTCATCAATTTCGTCAACAATAACAGCTAATGTTTTGCCAATTTTGGCTTGTAATTTTTGCGTTGAGATTTTTTGCTGTAATTGCATAAAGCGATCAAAACGTTCTTGTTTGATTGCTTCTGGAATTTGATCAGCAAGTTTATTGGCTTCAGCGCCTTCTATGGAACTGTATGGAAAACAGCCAACACGATCTAGCTGTGCTTGCGACAAAAAGTTGAGCAGTAATTCAAAATCTTGTTCTGTTTCGCCGGGATAACCAACAATAAAGGTTGAACGTAACGTGATATCAGGACAGATTTCTCGCCATTTATGGATACGTTCTAATGTTCTTTCAATGGTTCCAGGTCGTTTCATTGATTTTAAAATTGTTGGACTTGCGTGTTGTAATGGCACATCCAGATAAGGCAAAATTTTACCATCTGCCATTAATGGAATTAGATTATCGACACATGGATAAGGATACATATAATGCAATCTGACCCAAATTCCCAAAGTTGATAATTGTTCGCAAAGCGTTTGAATATCAGTTTTTAATGGCATTCCATTCCAGAAACTGGTCCTGTTTTTGATATCAACGCCGTAAGCTGAAGTGTCTTGTGCAATAACTAATAATTCCTTAACGCCACTGTCGGCTAGTCGTTTTGCTTCATCAAGTACGTTACCAATAGGGCGACTAATCATTTCACCTCGTAATGATGGAATAATGCAAAATGTACAACAATGATTACAACCTTCAGAAATTTTTAGGTAAGCATAATGTTTTGGTGTTAGTTTTATACCTTGTTGGGGGACTAGACTGGTAAATGGATTATAAGCAGGTTTTGGTGCATATTTATTAACATGATTTAGTACCGCTTCATAGCTGTGTGGACCCGATATTTCAAGTACTTTTGGATGTACAGTCCTAATTTGATCTTCTTTGGCACCAAGGCATCCGGTTACAATGACTTTGCCGTTTTCATTAAGAGCTTCGCCAATTGCTTCTAGAGATTCTTGTACTGCACTGTCAATAAATCCACAAGTGTTTACAATGACCAGATCGGCATTATCATAGCTAGGTACGACTTGATAACCTTGCGTACGCAGTTCGGTTAAAATTCGTTCAGAGTCAACTAAATTTTTAGGACAGCCAAGGCTCACAAATCCAATTGTAGGGGGTAACATATTCATAGTATTTATAATAGCGTGTTATATTAAAGAGGTATTGTTTGAGAATTCAATAAACTATATTTGTTAATTATCATTTACAAATCAAAATAAAGTCGGCATTTTATCACATTTCATCATAGTTGATATACCGATTTTCTAATTTCTAATTTCAAATTTACATTAACAATGCTTTGGCTTATCTATTAAGTATTAGTAATAACTCGGAAAGTAGTTCGTTTGAATAAAAAGAATTATTTATTAAGTATTTCTCTGATATTTATCAGTATAAAATAAAGCCTTTATTGACAATAAAGGCTATTAAAAAAATAGAAAGTTAACAATCAAGTTATATTATTTTAATGCATTAATGATTTCGTCAATTTGACGATCTATGCTTTCAGCACCACCACCCGACAAATACCATAGATCAGGAGTTAAATAAACAACCTGTGTTTTGCTTTTGTTTAATACTTTTTGTGAAAAAAAGTGCTCAGCCATACCTTGATTGCCGATTGCTTTGCTACGATCAACAACAAAAATAATATCAGGTTTGACTGATTTAATGTAATTATCATCAATAAAAATTGGTTTTGGTTTGCCTATTAAGTTATTTGCGGGCATAACGGTGAGTGGTACCGCTCGTTTAACATCTAGTACATCGTGAATCAATGCTGCGCTTGAGCTTGAATTGATAAGAATCATCTTTCCATCATTATGAATAGCAACAATAGCTTTTTTAGAACTAGCTTCGGCTACTGCTCGGGCATGTTGAATTTTTTCATCTAATGACTGAATAATATTATCAGCTTTACTTTCTGTGCCTGTAATATTTGCCAGTAGATGGATATGGTTTTTTGTTGATTCAACATAATTTTGGGCGTTCACACTTAAATTAATGACTGGTGCAATTTTAGATAGATCTTCAGTTTTACTAGCTTGACGCCCATCAATAATAATTAAATCAGGCTTAACTTGTCTGATTGCATCAATATTGGGGTCTTTCATATTGCCTGTATCGGTAATTGTTGTTTTGTTAAATTGTTGCAAATAAGATGGGATAACTGATAGTGGAGTTGCAACAACTATCGAACCTTTACCTAACGCATCTAAAGTATCTAATGCCCCATAGTTCATGACAACAACTTTTTCGGGCGATTTAGGAACCTGTACCGTTTGGTTGTTGGCAGTTACACTCATTGTTGTCGTTGATTGGCAACCAGTTAAACTTAATATAATCGATGCAATACTACTTAAAAATATTTTTTTCTTTTTATTCATCTCAATTTTCCTGTGTTTATATAAATGATAATTATTATCATTTAACAAAAGGGATTTGTCTAGCTATAAATAATTTTTTAAAGATATTGATAATCATTCTCATATAATGTATTCTTCATATATCTTATAAATCTATAAATGTCATTATAAATAATAGGGTTATAACAATGAAAGCAAAAAAGAAGATTAAATTGGCTACAAATGTCATTAATACTAGTATTTTGTTGTCATTATCGACAGCTGCTATAGCAGCTAGCAATTCAGATACTGACACCATGGTTGTTACTGCATCGGGGTTTTCTCAACAAGTTAAAGAAGCGCCGGCTACCATTTCGGTAATTACACCAGAAGAAATTGAAAAAAAACCTTATCGTGATGTCACAGATGCGTTGAAGGATATTCCTGGAGTAAATATCACTGGAGGTGGTGATTCTACTGATATTAGTATTCGAGGCATGGATGCCAAATATACCCTAATATTAGTTGATGGCAAAAAGGTTAGTACCCGCGAAACAAGACCAAATAGTGATAATTCAGGATTTGAACAAGGATGGTTACCACCATTAACGGCCATTGAACGTATTGAGGTTGTGCGAGGCCCTATGTCGTCATTATATGGTTCTGATGCGATGGGAGGGGTTGTTAATATTATTACTAAAAAAGTGTCAAATAAATGGCAAAGTGGTGTACGTTTAGAATCGGTTATTCCTTATCGTTCAAAAGAAAAAGATACATATACTAGCAGTTTTTCGACCATGGGACCGATTATTGATGATGTTTTAGGTATACAACTTTATGGGCAGTATTCAAATCGTCATGAAGATAAATTTCTTGCGGGTCATGCAGGACAAAAATTACGTAGTTTAAATGGTAAATTATCTTTAAATGCTTCAGATACACAAAAATTTGATCTCGATTTTGGACGAGCTTTACAAAATAGTAATGCAACTGCAGGAAAAACAAGAGATAAATCTAGAAGTGATTTTAATAGAGATAATAGACGAAATACGTTTGCTTTAACACATAATGGTTTGTTTGGTGATGTTTCTACAACTTCATTTGTCTCTTATGAAGGAAATAATAACCCAAAAAGGAACATGAAAATTCGCAATACGGATGTAGATACACGTGTTACTATTCCTTTTAGTATTAACATGCTGACTTTAGGCGGAAAATATAATTATCAAGAATTGCATGACAAAGGAAATCAACTAAAAACGACATTATCTAAAATTGATCGTTGGAATTATGCGTTATTTGGAGAAGATGAGTTACGTATTTTAGAAAATTGGAGTTTAACATTAGGATTACGTTATAACAAAGATGAAAATTATGGTAGCAACTGGAATCCAAGGGTTTACAGTGTGTGGAATATTGATGATAACTTTACATTAAAAGGCGGTTATTCTACTGGTTATGCTACACCACAATTACGTTATGTTGTGATGGATTGGGGACAAGTCACTGGTGGTGGATATTCTGATGGTGTAATCATTGGAAATCCAGCTTTAAAACCAGAAAAAACAAATAATTTTGAAATCGGTATAGGCTATACCAATGATTATGGTATTGATGCCTCTGCAACTGCATTTTACACAAAATATAAAGACAAAATTCAATCATATTATATTTGTAATCGTAATAAAGGAAGCAAGTGCTTATTGAGTGGTTATAGTAAAAAGTTTGACTTTATACAGGGCCGCGAAAATGTTGGCAAAGCAGATCTTAAAGGTCTTGAATTTTCATTTAAAACGCCTTTATTTACTGATTTCCTATTAACATCTAACTATTCTTGGACAAAAACAGAACAAAAAAGTGGGCAATTTAAAGGACGATCTTTAAATCGAACCCCTAAACAAAAATTCAATACTCAATTAGATTGGTATGTCACCCAACAATGGGATTTATGGACAAAAATGGCCTATTATGGCATGGAATCGTCTAATAACCGTGATGGCACAAAAGTTGAATATCCAGGCTATACTTTTTGGGATGTAGGTACGTCTTATCAAGTACACAAACAAGCCAAGATTTATGCTGGTGTCTATAACCTATTTGATAAAAATATAACTAACGATGATTTTGGTAAAACCTTAGAAGGTAGAAGATACTTCGTGGGGACTGAGGTTAATTTTTAATCACTAAGAAGATTTAATTTTTGTCTATAATCTTTAAGGTAGCTTTTTAATATAGCTGCCTTTTTAATGATATTATTCAATTAAATATTATTTAATCTGATCTTACAAATAAACTTATGTATTCATTTATTTATGGGTTGATTAATACGGTAATTGCTTAAAATATGGACATATTTATTCAAAACAGGAAAAGTGAAACGAGCCAGTTTATTTTAGAAAAGTTAATTGCTTTCTTCAAATAATAAATAGCAAAAATTTGGAATGGAACATTGCACTTATTTGTAATGCTATTGATTGCGATTTATATAAAGTGAAGATAAAAACGGCGACAAGTACTGTTTTTCAACAACTGTATTTATTTTTTCGTGAGATAGGTTGACTTCTACTCCTTAAAGGAGTATAAAAAGCCCGCCTTTTGAGCTTTTCTTCCTTTTTTAGCTATTATGGAAGTTAAAAACGAGGGTGAAGGGAAGTTGAAATATAAAGTGAAGAGTTCAATTTACAGGAGAAATATGGACACTCAATCGGGTCACCCCAAGACTAGGGGAGACAAACTTAAACACATCATTATCGGTTAATGAACTTGTCTAAATAACTATTTTTTCAGTTCACAAGCCGAAATTGATAGAACGGTAACGGTGAACGATATGTATTTTTTTACACGCTATCACGCAAATTCAAAACATCAATGCGCGCAAAGCTTAATGGTGCGTGTTTTGCATCTTTCAGAAAAACATTTAGAACCACCAAGTTGTATCTAAATTCTTAATTAATTCTGTTTGCTAATCAAATTTAATGCTCAGCCCAAGCTATAAAAAATAGCTTTATAGGCTAATTTTGTTATGCACTAAATTTTAGCTAATCACAAAATTTAATTATTTATTGTTACTTAATAACAATAAGTTGGCATATTTTTGCCAAAATTATGAATATAGGTACTCATGATGACAAAAAATACATCAAAAACTAAAGCACAAAATAGTGTAGATATTAAAGCTATCAACGAATCTCAAAGCAGTCTCGATAGTATTTTAGCTAAATTTCAATCTAGCCTTTCAGGATTAACACAAGAAAGTGCAAAGTCGAGAATTGAAACTTATGGAAAGAATGAAGTTGCACGCGAAAAGGTACCATCAGTTTTAGTACAACTATTAATGGCGTTTAATAATCCATTTATATTTGTATTATTAGCGTTAGCTATTGTCAGTTTTGTGACTGATTTTTGGTTACCTTTGCAAAATGGCGAAGAGACAGATTTAACCAGTATTATCATTATTCTAACTATGGTATCACTGAGTGGATTATTGCGTTTTTGGCAGGAATTTAGATCGAACAAAGCAGCTGAAGCGTTAAAATCGATGATTCGTACAACAGCAACGGTGTTAAGGCGTGCGCATAAAGATATGAGCCCAGAACGTATTGAAATTCCATTAAGTGAAATTGTTCCTGGAGATATTGTTTACTTGTCGGCTGGAGACATGATCCCTGCAGATATTCGATTGATTGAATCGCGGGACTTATTTGTTAGCCAAGCCGTATTAACAGGTGAATCGATTCCTGTTGAAAAGTATGACACATTAGGTGCTGTAACACAGAAAACATCCGATAATATCGAAACATCAAACATCAACAAAGATAATTTGCTTGATGTTAATAACATTTGTTACATGGGAACCAACGTTGTTAGTGGAACCGCCACAGCCATTGTAGTTGCAACAGGGGGGGATACTCATTTTGGCTCATTGGCAAAATCAATTGTAGGATCTCGTGCTGAAACTTCGTTTGATCGCGGTGTTAATAACGTTAGCTGGTTGCTTATTCGCTTTATGCTAATTATGGTGCCAATTGTATTTTTTATTAATGGTTTTTCAAAAAATGATTGGGGCGATGCTGCGCTTTTTGCATTAGCCGTGGCCGTTGGCCTGACGCCTGAAATGTTACCAATGATTGTGAGCGCTAATTTAGCAAAAGGCGCTGTTGGTATGGCAAAACGTAAAGTGGTTGTTAAAAGACTCAACGCAATCCAGAATTTTGGGGCGATGGACATTTTGTGTACTGACAAAACGGGGACATTAACACAAGATAAAATTATTTTAGAACATCACCTTGATATAAAAGGTCAAGCCGATTCATCTGTTTTGGAACTTGCATGGCTTAACAGTTATTATCAAAGCGGTATGAAAAACTTGATGGATAAAGCGATTATTCGTTTTGCTGAAGAAAAGACCAGCATGAAAAAGGTTGGTGTTAGCTTATACAAAAAAATTGATGAATTACCATTTGATTTTGTACGCCGACGTTTATCGGTCGTGGTACAAAATGGTGATGATAACCATTTGATGATTTGTAAAGGCGCAGTTGAAGAAATGCTGTCCATTGCCAGTTACGTTTATGAAAATGAAGAATATTTACCATTAAACGATGAACGTAAACAAGCTTTGATCGCATTAGCACATGAATATAATAAAGAAGGTTTTAGAGTGTTAGCCGTTGGAGTAAAAAACATTCCGGCAAGTGAAACAAAACCACAATACACCGTGCAGGAAGAAACTGCGCTCGCCATTCGTGGCTTTTTAACTTTTTTAGATCCACCAAAAGAAAGCGCATTCGAAGCTATTTCTGCATTGAATGCGCATGGAGTGGGCGTTAAAGTTTTGACCGGTGATAACGAAATCATCACCATTAAAGTTTGCCGAGAAGTTGGTTTAGAACCAGGCACGCCATTACTTGGCACTGAAATTGAAAAAATGGACGATGACGAGCTAAAAAAACAGATCGAACAGCACACTATTTTTGCAAAATTAACACCGCTACAAAAATCGCGAATTATTCGGTTATTACAAGATAATGGACATACTGTTGGTTTTTTAGGCGATGGTATTAACGATGCACCAGCACTTCGCGATGCCGATGTAGGGATTTCGGTGGATACTGCAACCGATATCGCTAAAGAATCTGCTGATATTATTTTACTTGAAAAAAGCCTAAGGGTTTTAGAAGAAGGTGTAATATGTGGCCGCGAGACCTTTGGCAATATTATGAAATACCTAAACATGACAGCAAGTTCTAATTTTGGCAATATTTTTTCAGTATTGGTTGCTAGTGCGTTTCTACCATTTTTACCTATGCTAGCAATACATTTACTTATTCAAAACTTATTGTATGATATTTCACAACTCTCATTGCCATGGGACAAAATGGACAATGAATTTTTACAAAAACCACGTAAATGGAATGCGTTAAATATTAGACGTTTTATGATTTGGATTGGACCAACATCGTCTATTTTTGATATTACAACTTATGCATTAATGTGGTTTGTATTTAGTGCTAATAGTGTTGAAGCTCAATCACTATTTCATTCAGGATGGTTTATTGAAGGGTTGTTATCGCAAACTTTGGTTGTGCACATGTTAAGAACACAAAAAATTCCATTTGTGCAAAGCACGGCGGCATTTCCTGTTATTGTGATGACGTTGTTAGTTATGGTTATTGGTATTTATATTCCGTTTTCTCCACTAAGTGGGTTAATTGGACTACAACCATTACCGTGGTCATATTTTCCATGGCTATTAGCAACTCTATTTAGTTATTGCTGCGTTGCACAATTAATGAAACGCATCTATATCAAACGTTTTGGTCAATGGTTTTAATTGATTAATAACAGCTAAGTGATACTGATATCGCTTAGCTACTTTACAAATTGTGTATTTAAAATTTATAAAAATTAATATATTAAGTATAAAATAATAACAAGAGGAAATAATCTATGAAAACACCACATAAAAATTTAATTATGCTAATTAAAAGCCGAAAACAAAAAAAAGCTCAAGCGCAATTAAGAAATTAAATATAAAGATAGTTAGAGTAAGGATTTTAAGTTAACACATAATAAAAGAAACAATTATTGGGGGAAGATTGATGACAAAGAACTCGCTTTTTGGCGAGTTCTTTGATCTAATAGAGAGGAGTCCATTATAAGAGGAATTCTTCTATGCTAAAAAAAACAGCTCCAGCGACACCAGAAAAAATAGAGCAAATCTCGCTAGATGCGTGTCCCATGAAAATCATGTTGTTCGTAAAATAACTAAAGTCATTGATTTTGAATTTATTCGAGAAGCGGTAGTACCTCTTTATTGCCTTATGTGGTCTTTCGGTGTTATAAATCGTTAACCATTCTTCGGTTATTCTCCTTGCTTGCGATAAGTTGTTAAAAAGATATAAATCGAGTACTTCAGTACGATAGGTACGATTAAATCGTTCAATATAGCCATTTTGATAAGGGCTACCAGGCTTTATATAATCAATGGCTATATCATGTGATTTAGCCCAGTTTATAAAGGATTTTCCTGTAAATTCTGGTCCATTATCGACTCGTATTTTTAATGGATACCCATGATATTCGGCCAGTTTATCTAAGTAACGGGTAATTCTCCCTGCTGGTAAGCTTACTACAATATCAATATCTAACGCCTCACGATTAAAGTCATCGATGACATTGAATGTCCTAAAACTACGTTGATTACGGCTACTGTCACTCATAAAATCCATTGACCAACATTCACCTTGTTTATTAGGCACCAATAGCTTTTTTGGGCATCGTGGAGGAGTGCGTTTTTTACGCTTTACTCTGAGATTAAGCTTTAATTCACAATACACCCGATAAACACGCTTATGGTTACATTGATATCCCAGCTTCCTGATACGATTAAAGCATTTAGGAAAGCCCCAGCGTAAATGCCGGTCTGTGATAGTATTCAACACAGAAATAATTATTGAATCATCCTGTAACTTAGGTTGATAATAGAATGTCATCAATGCTTGCTTGTCTTTACGGCTAATACAGGTATCGTCCTCCCAATGTCCTCGCGTTTTCCGGCTTTTTAGATAATTTGGGTGTTGTTTAATTGACTGTTTATATCGGCGGTCTCCTTTTTTAAAAACTGCACTTGCTTTTTTCTTAAATCAGCGTTTAGATATAACAGTGATAAACATTGGGTTTGTCACTAATTTATTAGGAGGACTTATAATGGTACAAAAATTTGCTCCATACGGTAGTGATGTTTCGTCTGGCACTTATAAGTGCGCTGACTGTGGCTATATTTATTCTAACCAAAGTAAGAAATCGTTACCTCCTTGCCCTGATTATAATAAAAAACCGCACAGCAAAAATGGTTGGTATATTATGTCTGGACAGGGTGATTCAGTTAAAGATCCTCATCCACATAAAAAGTAATTTTATTCAGTTAATGCTATTAAAAGGTAGCCTATATGGTTACCTTTTTTGATTGTATCGATCTAAAATAATATTTTTTCGTTGTCAGCAATTAATTCTGACGAATGTATAACGATATGACTATTAAGAATAAATATTAATTCTTTCATATAGTTATTTTATAAACCTCTTATTTTGTTGTGAATTTGTTTGATTTGTTTTTCATTTAGATGTTTTTTATAATAAAATCAAGACAACTATTAACTCTAAATGTAAGGAATATTGAAGTGAAAAAGCTAATGAAATTGGTAGTGTTATTTTCTGCTCTTTTTACAATTTCGAATGCGTATAGTGCTGAATTACCACCATCAGCAAACATAACTAAAGCTTTTGCCGATAGTGCAAAAAGGTCGATATTAGGTGAAGGTGGTGAATTTCCGGTTAAAGTGGATGCGGGTTATGAAATAACTAACATTTTTGGTAACCTTAATAATATTGTTTTTGAATATAATATGCCGACCGATAGCCAAAGTGTATCAATAGTAGATATTACAGAAAATATCAGGCTTGGGCTTAATGCGCAATTTTGTAATAAGCAAGACGTGATTGAAGTGTTACGTGCTTATGATATTCGTTTTTTATTTCGCTTTCAATTCAATGATGATCGTAACGTGCCAGCAACGTTATCAATTGATGAAATTTGTGAAGAACAAAAATAAATAGGTTAAATTTATAGCCATTGTTGACATCTTATTTTGAGATTATTATACATAACAATGATTTTATAAAGCTTGATTAGCGTGTTGTATATTAAATCAGCTGTTTATATTATCGTATTAGCTTTAGTGAATTGAAACAGGAAAATAACAATGAGCTTTAAGAATAAATTAATTGAATATGCTCATACTTTAAATAATATTCAAATTGACCACCCTTTTGAAAATTATCCTAACTATCAGGTTATTAGACATAAAAATAATGGTAAATGGTTTGGTTTAATTATGTCAGTGGAAAAGAATAAGTTAGGTCTAAATTCAAAAGATATGGTGGAAATAATTAATGTTAAATCTGATCCTGAATTAATTTCTATAATAAAAAATACTTCAGGTATATTACCCGCATATCATATGAATAAAAATCACTGGATTACAATAATGCTCGATGGTTCTGTGCCGTTTGAACAAATCGTAAGTTTATTAAACCATAGCTATGATTTAACTATTTAAAATATATGATATATTTTAAAAAATATAAAATGGTATAGTTGCCTACACAACAGGTTAATTCAGAAACAAGAGCTTTGTATTATCTTTTATATAAACTATCTAATTAATACTTTGAACGATATAAATAGTCTAGACCTTCAAAAGATAATTAGTTATTTAGTTTAGTATATATCTTTTAGATTTTTTTACCCACATTACTAAAAATAAAGTTCTACCTAAGCTAAATAAAATATAAGAGAGCCATAATCCATTATTTCCCCATATTGGTACACAGATATATTGTGATATCAGCCATAAAATTAAAGCTAGAATCATAGAATCACGAATAGAAGAAGTGTAGCTGATTCCAGAAAAAACGCCATAATATATAAGACCACCAGCAACTACAATAGGGAAGATAGTAAGCCAATATTGATATTGTAAACAGATAGTGATGATTTCGGTTTGATTGGTTAATAATTTAATAATTGTTGTATCAAATCCAAACCATAAAGCGATTAATATTAGGGGACAAATAATACAAGCTTGCAGTGACCAATGTAAGGTTTGATTATATAACTTGATATCTTTAGTACCTTTCGCCTTACCGCTAAATACGCTTGAGGCATTGGCAAACCCGTCAAACAAATAAGCCATTAAATAGTGAATTTGAAACAAAACGGCATTAGCAGCTAACACTTCGGTGCTAAAACTAGAACCAATCGAGATAAAATGGTTGGTAACGATTAATAAGCAAATGGTACGAATCATCAAATTGGTATTAACTAAAATCACTCCTTTCAATGATTGCCAAGATAGTATCGATTTTAAATCAGTTTGTTGATTGGATTTCGGTAAATTACGATAAATAAACCAAATGCCTAACAAAGTACAAATTATTTGGGCAATTAGTGTTGCAAAGGCAACTCCCTGCACATTCCAATGAAAACACCAAACAAAAATTACTGCCATAATAATATTAAGCAGATTAATTAATACTTGTAGAAATAGCACAGCCTTTACTTTAGACATTCCCATTAACCAACCAACTAAAACGTAGTTGATAAGGACAAACGGTGCTCCCCAAATTAAGACAGAGAAATAAATATCCGCGTAATGCTTTACTTCTTCATTAGGTTTGATAACGTGCATTGAGGCAGAAAATATCACCTGTTGAAAAATGATAAAAATAATTCCTAAAAATATAGCTATAAATAAAGGGCGAATTAAAGATACTCGCAACAGCAACGGATCGTCTAATGCTTGTGCGGCAAAACCAGTGGTACTGACTCGTAAAAAGCCAAAAAGCCAATAAATAGTATTAAAAATAACAGCACCAACAGCAATGCCAGCAATAAAGGCGGGATTGGGTAAATGTCCGACCAATGCGGTATCGACCACGCCAAGTAGTGGCGTTGTAATAGTTGAAATAATAAACGGAATAACTAGCGCTAAGTAATCTTTAAAACGATATTGTTTATTAACGATAGATTGAGTTGCCATAATTTAAAAACCTAAAATAGATTTAAGAAGTTGTTTAGAATAAGCATTATTAACCTGATTTAAATTAGCTAATTTATCAACTTGTTCGACAATCTGTCCTTGATAAAAGAAGATCACTCGATCGCAAAGATAAGCGATAGTCGCTAAATCATGTGTAATGAAAATGGTTGTTAAATTTAACTGTTTTTGCAGATCAACTAATAACGATAAAACTTGAGTTTGGACAGTAATATCAAGTGAACTTACTGCTTCGTCAAATAAAACAAATTTAGGTGAACAGGCAATTGCTCGTGCAATACAGATACGTTGTAATTGTCCTCCACTCATTTCGTGGGGAAATCGATGATAAAATGATTCATTTAATCCTACTTGTTCTAATAGTTCAATTACTCGCTTTTTAAGTTGGCTTGCAGTAAGTTTGTCATAAATATAAATGGGTTCGGCAATAATTTCAGCAGCGGTAAAATAAGGGTTAACTGAAGTGTTGTAGTCTTGAAACACAGCGCTTATTTCTCGTCGCATTGGAGATTTTCTCCATGCACGTTGTCCTATATCTTGCCCATTAAAATAAATTTTGCCGCTATCAGGTTTTTCAAGCCCCAAAATTAGTTTTCCAAGTGTACTTTTACCGCTTCCGCTTTCTCCTACAATACCTAAACATTCGCCTTGGTATAAAGACAAAGAAACATCTTTAATAATTGGCGTTTTTTTGCGATTACATAAACCTTGATTAGGTTGTAAGAAAGATTTTTTGAGATTATTAATTTGTAATAACGGCGTCATTTAGATAGTCTCCAATCTATTTGGGTGGATAACGGCGTTAAATTTGGCTAATAACTGTTTACGAGTATCAATTAAGTAACGTGTATAATCATTTTTAGAATGATAAAAAATATGATCGCAACTACCTTGTTCTACAATCTGGCCTTGATTCATTACAATAATATGATCAGCGATATGGTGAATAACACTTAAATCATGCGAGATAAATATCATTGCTGTTTTCGATTTTTGTTTGATATTTTTTAATAATTGCAGAATATGAAGTTGACTAATAGAATCCAACGCTGTGGTTGGTTCATCGGCAATAATTAATTCAGGTTCAAGCATTAATGCTATTCCGATCATGATTCGTTGTAACATGCCGCCACTTAACTGATGTGGGTATTTCTTAAAGATTTGTTTTGGATCATTAAGACCAATGTCGGCAATCATAGTTAATGTTTTTTCAATAGCTTGTTTTTTACTAATTGTCAGATGTGCCAATAACGTTTCAACCACTTGATTGCCAATACAATAAAGCGGATCAAAAGCATTCATTGGATGCTGTAGTATAGCCGAAATAGCATTGCCACGAATATGGCGTAATGTCTCACGGTTTTGTTTTAGTAGATCACCATTTAATTGTAACGCTATTTTAGACTGTTTGGGGTTAAATAAAACTTCGCCTTGAACCGAAAAGTAGGGCTCCAATAAACCGATAATAGCTTTGCTAGTTAAACTTTTACCGCAGCCACTTTCGCCCACAATACCTAAACATTGATGATGCTCAAGGCAAAAGGAGATATCATTAAGTAGTGTTTTGCCATTATCCAGTGTTACTGTAAGATTCTTAACCTCAAGTAATTTATTATTCATGCTGTTTTTTCCTTAGGATCAAGAATGTCACGTAAACAATCGCCAAGCATATTAAATGCAGCAACCACAATTAATATTGCAATTCCGGGATAGAGCATTTGCATAGGATGCTGCATCATAACGTTTTTTGCTTCATTTAGCATTAGTCCCCATTCTGGAGTTGGTGCTTGTATGCCAAGCCCTATGAAAGATAAAGCTGAAATATTTAAAATTACCCAACCAGTATCTAGTGTGGCTAACACAACTAATTCTGACATTACATTTGGTAATAAGTGACGGCGAATAATAAATGAATGTGGTGCGCCAATTGCTCGGGAAAATAAAATATAGTTTTTACGGCTATATTTGATAACCGAGCTGCGAATCATACGACTATACCAAGCCCATTTGACCATAATATTGGCAATAATAACGTTCTCAATACCCACACCAAGTACGCCTACAATAGCAAGAATCATCACTTGGCTAGGAAAAGAGAGCATAATATCGCATAAACGCATAATACACTCGTCAAGTTTACCTCGTTTATAACCTGAAATTAGGCCAATTATTGCACCAATAACGATGGTAATAATCATGGTTAATAATGACAAAAATAACGTGGAGCGAATGCCATAAAGTAGTCTTGAAAAAATATCACGTCCAAGATGATCACAACCTAACCAATGTTGAGCTGACATTGGGGCGTATTTACGAATAATACGTACTTTATTGGGATCAAATGGTGCAATATAAGGGGCTAAGATACCTAATATAATGATAGTTGCAATGATAATTAAACAACATAATGCAGTTTTATTTTTACACACCTGCTTAAGTACATTCATGACAAACCACCATTATCACGTAAACGAGGATCTAGTAAATGATGAAGAACATCGACAATAAAATTACATACCACAAATAATATTGCCATAATTAAAATATAAGCTTGGATAACGGGGTAGTCTCGATTCATAATAGCAGCAATACATAACCGTCCAAGTCCTGGCCAAGAAAATATATATTCAACCACAAATGAGCCAGCAATTAATTGCGGAATTGTCATACCTAATGCTGTAATAGTGGTATGTAAGGAGTTCACTAACACATGTTTAAGAATGATTGTGCGTTCTTTTAGCCCTCGGCTACGCGCATAAAAAACGGAGTAGTTACGCATGTTTTCTAGCATGTTATTACGAATAAAACGAATATAGGTTGAAATATAAACGAATGATAATGTTAAAGTCGGTAGGATTAGATTCTGCCATGAGCCATATCCATTAGTTGGCAGTAAATCTAAATAATTAGCAAAAAACCAGATAAATAAAAGCCCAAGCCAGTAGCTCGGCATAGCCGTGCCTAAAAAAATTATAATACGTAAAATATGATCGAAAACTGAATTAGCAAAAATGGCACATAACACGCCTAAAATCAGGCTAATAACCAATGTAAAAATAAATGAAGAGAAGGCTAAAAGCAATGTAGGTTGTAAACTTCGAAGGATCTCGTCTAAAACCAATCTATCTCGATGTACAAAAGACCGCCCAAAATCAAGTTGAAAAACATTATATAACCAACTGATGTAACGTTTCCAAAATGGTTCATTTAAACCTAACTCTAGGCGCATACTTTCAATAGCATCGGGCGTGGGCATAATTTCATTTAAACGTAATGCTACTTCAGCAGGATCAGAAGGGGCTAAATTAATAAGTAGAAAAGCGATAAACGAGATACCGATAATAATCGGTATCATCATAATTAAACGTTTAAAAAAGTAATTTAACATTATTACTAACTAACAAAATAAATTAAAAATGCATTTTCTCAAAGGGAATGTCAAACTGCGAAGGAGCAAATTCAATACCTTTTAGTGATTTTATGGCGATAGCTCGGTTGCGTTCATAAGTTAACGGAATATAGACCGCTTGGTTATGCAATGTTTCAAGCACATAACGGTAAAGAGCTTGACGTTCTTTTTCATCAGTTGAAATTAATGCTTTACTAATGCTTGCATCAATTTGAGCTTTCTCTTTCAATCCTTGTTGTGCCATATAATCACCATATACTGGTAATTTCATGCCAGACATAAAAGATTGTGGGTCATAAGGCATTCCCCAAGAAATATCAAATACCATATCAAAATCACCAGCTTTTTGGCGATCACGATAACCTTGTTCTTCTTCTCCATGAATGTTAAGTTTTAAACCAACCTGTTCAAACTCATCTTGCATATATTGTGCGATAGTTTTTTGAGATGCAGTATTGCTATCATAATAAAGAGTTATTTCAAATGATTTGCCGTCTTTTTGACGGTAATTCTGACCTTTTTGTTTTAGCCAACCTGCTTTATCAAGTAGTTCTTCGGCCAATTTAGTATTATATTCGTAAGGTTTTAACCCAATATTTGCATAAGGAATATTAGTAGCCATTAATGTATCAGCTGGCGCTTCGCTACCATTAAAGATACCTTCAGAAATATCTTTTTTATTAATGATATGTTCGATTGCTCGGCGCACATTAGCATCGCTTAAAGCGGGTCGAGTGGTATTCATCAATACGATACGGCTTGATACAGGTTTTGACATTAATGTTTGAAATTTATCCATTTCTGAAAAACGTTCAAATGAATCGGCATCCACCATATTTTTACCATAAATTAAATCAATTTCACCTTTTTCAAGTGCCATTAAACGGCTTTGGTTGTCTGCTATAACTTTCATGGTAACAGTTTTCAGTTTTGGTTGCTCACCCCAATAGTTAGGATTTGCGTTAAAAACAGCATACTGATCTTTTTTATGATCACCTAAAACATAAGGACCAGTACCAATATAAGATTTAACACCATTTTTAGTTTCGCCATCAATCATAGAATTTGGTGAAAGAAAGCGCATTGGTCTTGTAACAGCAATTTCAATCAAGAATGGGTAGTAAGGTTCTGATAGGTTAACTTGTAAAGTATAATCATCTACGGCTTTGATTTCGGTAATTAGGCGTACCATTTCAAGCCATGTATGGCGCACTTTATTTGACAAGACTGCATCCCAGTTTAATTTTGCACTGTGAGCATCAAATTTAGCACCATCACTAAAGGTAACATCTTTTCTCAGTTTAAACGTATAGGTTTTTCCTTGGTTAGTGATAGTCCAGCTTTCAGCAAGCCAAGGGGAAAATGTGCCATCTTCATTATAATGAACAAGCGACTCATAGAGCATATTTTGAGCCCACATTTCACCTCCATAAAGGTGTGGATTCAAATCGCGAATATCTCGGAAGTTTGCAAAAGTGATATCATCTTTTGCAAAACAGTTAAAGCTAAAAAGCGATAAAAGTGAGACAATTAATAGCTTTTTAATGTGGCTAAAGTTTAAAAGCATGTTTAATCCAGTAAATTATTATTAGAGAGTCAAATATTAACATGATTATAAATGATAATAAATATCATTTATATTTTTAATGGATAAACACAATAAAATCAATACTCTTTTTTATAACATATTTATATATTAAAGGTGCTCCGATAATTTTAATTAAAGGTTTGTATAATATATAAAATTTGGATTATTATAATAGTCAGTGAGTAAATTTATTAAATAATCAGACAAGTATTATTGAATTGCTTTATAATGCATATGAATAATTTATTTTTCGTTTATTTAGGATACATTTCATGTCATTTGACTCTCTTGGTTTAGATACCAAGATTTTAAAAGCAATTCAAGAGCAAAACTATACCGATCCCACTCCCATTCAACAACAAGCTATACCTATAATTTTATCTGGTAAAGACCTTATGGCGAGTGCACAAACAGGAACAGGTAAAACGGCAGGCTTTGGTTTACCAATATTACAAAAGCTTGTTCAACAGCAAGCAAAAGAAGCTAATAATCCAAAACCTAAAAAAGGCAAACGTCCTTTATATGCCTTGATTTTAGCCCCAACGCGCGAGCTGGCTGCGCAAATAGGCGAAAATATTCGCGATTATAGTTGTTATTTGCCCATTCATTCATTAGTAGTTTTTGGTGGGGTGAGTATTAATCCGCAAATGATGAAATTGCGTGGTGGTGTGGATATCTTAATTGCAACACCGGGACGATTGCTTGATTTACAGCAACAAAATGCGGTGGATCTTTCAACGGTTAAAATACTGGTGTTGGACGAAGCTGATCGCATGTTAGATATGGGATTTATACATGATATTCGTCGTGTGATTTCCAAGCTACCTAAAAAACGGCAAAATTTAATGTTTTCGGCAACTTTTTCGGATGAAATAAAAGTTTTGGCTCAATCTATTTTGCAGTCACCTGAATCTGTTGCTGTAGCAAAAACTAATAGTACTTCAGAGCAAATTACTCAATATGTGCATCGAGTTGATAAACGCCGTAAGCGTGAGTTACTATCTTATTTAATCGGTAAAAATCAGTGGCAACAAGTGTTAATTTTTACACGAACCAAATATGGTGCAAATCATTTAGCGGAACAATTAACGAAAGATGGCATTAAATCAGCAGCTATTCATGGTAATAAAAGCCAAGGAGCTCGAACAAAAGCATTAGCTGATTTTAAAAGCGGACAAATTAGGACATTGGTTGCCACAGATATTGCCGCTCGAGGTCTTGATATAGAGTTATTACCTTACGTTGTTAATTATGAGCTCCCTCAAGTTGCTGAGGATTATGTTCATCGTATTGGTCGAACAGGTCGAGCGCAGAATCAAGGGCAAGCTCTCTCGCTTGTGTGCATTGATGAATTGGCACAATTAAAAGCAATTGAAAAATTAATTAAAAAAACGATTCCAGAATTAACAACCAAAGGGTTTGAAGTTGATCCTAAAATTAAAGCTGAACCTGTAAAAAAATCGTCATCAAGGCGTGCGCCAGCAAAAAGAAGAGGTTCATCTTCAAATCGATCGTCGCAATCCAATCAAAAAGGTGTGACCTCCAATAAACATAATCATACTAAAAATAAGCAAACTTATATTTAATAAGAAGGAAATTATTATGGTAAATCGCAGCAGACGTTTACGAAAAAAATTACACATTGAAGAGTTTAAAGAATTAGGTTTTACCGTTAGTTGGTCGTTTGACGAAGGTACAACTGAAGAAACTTTAGATAATATCGTCGATCAGTTTATTCTTAAGGCTATTCAACCCAATGGTTTAGCTTATGAGGGGAGTGGTTATTTAAATTGGAAAGGGATTATTTGCACTCAAAAACAAGGCAATTGTACCGAAGAACATCGTGACATTGTCACAAAATGGCTTGAAAGTCACGGCTTAAAAAATGTCAAAACCAGTTCACTTATCGATATTTGGTGGGATGAATTAGAATTCTAATCTATTGGTGATTTCTAAATAGAAAATAGTCACTGGTGTGGCTATTCAAGTACAATATAGTATTTCGGTAAGGAGTACTTATATAATGAACGAAGGTACTATTTTTAAACTTGATAAAAAGTATACGCCTTTTTTATTCAAAGCGATAGAAGCAGCAAAGAAAAGCGAATTTGTGACCAAATATAAATACGATATCGATCATTTTTATATATTTTTTAATAATTATATAAAAATAATTACATTAGCGATTATATTTATTGCTACTAAAATTTTTTAAATTATCTAAGAGTAAATCGTTTTATATATTGGTACAGCTAGTTTTTTCAATGATAGATTATCAACGGATGATATTACAACTTTAATATGCATTGCTTTTTTATAATTTTCTTTCCAACTGTAAGTAAAAGATATTCAAGCTAATATTTACAAATCTTAACAAAAAGGTCAGCATTTTATATTTAAATGATGTTATTTTTTATTTAAAATACAGGCTTGTTTTAGTGAGTTACTATATTTTTTATCTAAAACAAAAATGATTTTATAAAAACTAATCGATGCTCTATATAAAAAATATTATGTTAAACAATGTATTGATAAATTGAATGGCTTATGGTACAATGAAATGAAAGACACAACACAACACAACACAACACAACACAACACAACACAACACAACACAACACAACACAACACAACACAACACAACACAACACAACACAACACAACACTAATTTGTCTTTTATGTAAAAAAATATTATCAAGTAAATTCCTCAAAAATTCATTCTTTGCTTATAAAAATTACCATAAATATATAATTTATTATCTTAGATTGATAAAAATACGAAAAATTGGGATGATAAATTTCATCTTTTTTATCTTTATGACATTGTTAACTATTACTAATAGTTATGCTGCTTTATCTGCAAAGACAATAAAAGCAATTGAAGGTTCAGCCCCTTATATAAAATTAAATGGCTCTGCTATTAATGAACTGGCTGATTTATTGAGTTTTCAAAAATCTGATAGTTCCTCTAACTATGTAGTAATTTATCCATCGATAAATAAAGTAATTTATGCGCATAATGGGGACAAATTTAATCAATTTATTACAAAAGTTGTTGCTGATGGACAACCAAAACGTTTATCAAATATTGTGGGAGTAAGTTATGGTGATGATGATGGCGATTTCGCTCATTCAACTATGGGAATAACAGGTACATTAACTGCTACTTGGCGTTATCGACAGCCAGATGGTACGATAAAAACGTTATCTTCTGATGAATTAACAAACAAATTAGATTCATGTCAAAGTCCATATCAATTGACGATTAGCGCTAATAGTGTTAAAGCGCTATCTCAATATGGCATACCATTTGAACACGCTTATGGTAGTCTTAGTAAAACGTATACAATAAAAGTTGATGATTTCAAAGTTTGCTATATAAAGCCTGCTAGTTTACAAATTTATGATGCTTCTGGCGTTGACGACAACACTTGTACCAATACGACAAATTGCAAATTTATTGGCGGTTATAACCCTAGAGTTTTCTTCCCTAATGAAGGGTTTTCGGCTTTGGCTCCTACTAAATTCCCTACAACGGCCTTTGATCAAGCAAAATTTACTTTAAGAATGAGTAATGAACAGAGTGATTATATTTATACATCAAGTAATCCGAATTTAGTCTCAATAAGTAATGTAGCTGGAAGTGAAGGTGTTGTTACCTTTAATTCATCTGTTCATCCCAATTTACCTTTTAATGTAATCTTAACAGCAAGGACAAAACCCAATGTAATAACGCCTTCAAAAACGTCTATTTATTCTTTTACCATTAATAAATGGATACGCGCACTTCCTCCAACACCATATAAAACAGAGCAGTATTTAGATACTGGAAATGGTATTTTCCCTGCAGCTAATGCTTGTGCTGGACGTGATTTAGGGATGATTAGTGCAGAAGAAGCGGCAAGTTATTTTTATTCGCCAAGTGAATTAACCAATGCACCTAGCGCAGCAACTGCCGTAACCGGGCATGGCATAGGTCTATTTCCTGAATGGTATCATAATCGAGAAGCAAGATTATCGCGAGATATTGACGGTACATTTTACGGAGAATGGGGAAATTTATATAAAGGATACCCTAATAGTGGTTTTGGAGCATCTGTTGGATGTACGTGGAGTAGTCAGGTATATACAAATGCGCTTATATTTGGTATTGATAGGGAAAGCGGTTATGTAGGTTATAATTTGCTTAAATATGATGGTTGCACTCCAGTTTGTCGAAAATAGTAATGATAAATAATATTTTATCGTAGAGTGAAACAATAAAAATTATTGGTAACCAAAAAAATAGCCACATTGGTATTTGTGGCTATTTTTATTAATGAATGATTATTCAATTCCTTGACTATGCAAGTAATCTTCATAATTACCCGTATAATCAATTACTTTTTCTGGGGTGATTTCAACAATGCGTGTTGCCAGTGAGCTAACAAATTCACGGTCGTGCGAAACAAAAAATAGCGTACCTTGATAAAGCTCTAATGCCATATTGAGTGATTCGATAGATTCCATATCTAAATGGTTAGTTGGTTCGTCCATAACAATAATATTAGGACGTTGCATCATCAATTTACCAAATAACATACGTCCTTTTTCACCACCAGATAAGACCTTAACTTGTTTTTTAATATCGTCTTGTGAAAATAATAATCGACCTAGAATACTACGCACGGCTTGTTCATCGTCGTTTGGTTGTTTCCATTGGCTCATCCAGTCAAATACCGTTAAATCACCTTCAAATTCGTATTCATGATCCTGCGCATAATAACCAATATTTGCGTTTTCAGACCATTTTATATCGCCTTGCTCAGGAGTTAGTTCGCCCATTAGCGTTTTTAATAATGTGGTTTTACCAATACCATTAGTCCCTAAAATAGCAACTTTTTCGCCCACTTCAACCATGAGCTTAAGATTTTTAAAAAGAGGGCCATTGTCAAATCCTTTGGTAAGGTCTTCAACAACAAGCGCATTACGAAATAGCTTTTTATCTTGCTCAAAACGAATAAATGGATTTTGTCGACTAGAAGCTTTGACTTCTTCAAGTTTGATTTTTTCAATTTTCCTTGCGCGTGATGTTGCTTGTTTTGATTTTGATGCATTGGCACTAAAGCGACTAACAAACGATTGCAGTTCACTAATTTGTGCTTTCTTTTTGGCATTTTCGGCTAACAAACGCTCTCTCGCTTGCGTTGATGCGGTCATGTAATCGTCGTAGTTACCTGGATAGATGCGCAATTCACCATAATCTAAATCTGCCATATGGGTACAGACCATATTCAAAAAATGGCGGTCATGCGAAATAATAATCATGGTGCTTTCACGTTGATTTAAGGTATCTTCAAGCCAGCGGATTGTATCAATATCTAAGTTATTGGTTGGTTCATCGAGTAATAAGATATCTGGATTTGAAAATAGGGCTTGGGCTAATAATACCCGTAACTTCCAACCTGGTGCGATTTCGCTCATTAATCCGTAATGTTGCTCAATTGGAATACCAACACCTAATAATAATTCGCCAGCCCGAGATTCGGCACTGTAACCATCCATTTCAGCATATTGGGTTTCTAAATCAGCAACTTTAAAGCCATCTTCTTCACTCATTTCAGGGAGTGAATAGATGCGATCCCGTTCTTGTTTGATCTGCCATAATTCGGTATGTCCCATAATTACGGTATCAAGTACGGTAAACTCTTCAAACGCAAATTGGTCTTGACGTAACTTACCTAATCGTTCATGCGGATCTAAAGCAACATTGCCGGATGTTGGCACTAAATCGCCCCCAATAATCTTCATAAAAGTTGATTTACCGCTACCATTGGCACCAATTAAACCATAACGATTGCCATTACCGAATTTAACTGAGATATTTTCGAATAATGCCTTACTTCCAAATTGCATTGTGATGTTATTTGTACTTAACACTAGAATTTACTCTCTTTAACATGCGTTTCACTCATATAAGTAATAATTAGACTTTGAGTGAAGTCGCGGAAATATGAATTGGCGCATATTATGCCATAATTAATCATTTTTGAGGATCTTTGTTTTAGATAACAGCATTTAGGGAGGGTATATTTAATTATTAATATATTGTAAGGCATATGAAAAATCAGTGATATTTATTCTTTATGATTAAAATAATTCCCTTAATTCTACAAGATGTTAACCGCTTATCATATTACTTTAAACAAAGTAAATCATTCCTAAAATTTATTTTTACTTTTTGATTTCAGGTTAATTGCGAATAAATATCATCACTTGATATACCATATAACTCATTGATTGTGTTTAAAATTTTCTAAAAAACTTAAATAAAATCAATATTGCACATGGTTTTAATTATAACATGTACTATCTTTTACAACATCTGAAGACAGTTGATTTGTTGTTGAAAAGTATCGACAATGCAATCCTAACAAAATTTACATTTTATACTCAATTGCTTTTTATACTGAAACACATAGTTACCTGAAACTTTTTGACGACATTCTCAGGGTTTTTATCGTAGACAAAAGCGCTCTAATGAATCAATAATTATCTTTTTACACTCCTTAACAAATACCCTAATTTCAAATTTGAAAAAAACGTTTAACCTATTGGATAGGCTACACTAAATTGTTGATATCAGTAATCGAGAAATAGTAGGGCGAAGTGCTGGAAGGCATAAAACAGCAGCACTGGTGATACAAGCTATGAGTCAAATTCCAATGAACTTACAGACGATTGAATTGTTTCATTCTGATAGAGGAAAAGAGTTTGATAATCATTTGATTGATAAATGTTTAACAACATTTGGAATTAAACGGTCGTTAAGTCGCAAAGGCTGCCCTTCTGATAACGCAATTGCAGAAAGCACATTTAAAGCAGTAAAAACAGAATTTGTGTCAAATACTATTTTTGATTCACTTGCGCAACTTAAATTGGAATTTAATCACAATGTCGATTGGTTTAATTATAATCGACTTCATTTAACATAAAATTACCAGTCGCCGATTGAATACAAAAGAAATCGATGACCTTATCTTTTTGGTACTAAAAAGTGTGGACATACCAATAAATAATTTTTATATTGATGATAAGGATTATCAAGCCATTTGTTACTCTTGGCATGCACAGCTACTAGACCAATTAGCTTTATCTCATTTTTATCAGATCAATCAAATTTTAAAAAAAATTAAAGTTGAAACAATATTACCTGAAACTTTTATTACTCGACTAATACAAATTAAAACAGAATTATTTACACATAACCAATGCAATTCTAATCTTGTTAAACATTTATTTATTGAACTATTAATTAGATTATCTGCATTTGGTGTGTATTTTCCACTGAATAATAACCCGAAAATTAGCCAAAAAATTCGCGAAATTATTAACCAGCAGCCAGACAAAAAGTGGCAGGCAGCAGAAATTGCTAAACAATTTGCTATGAGCGAATCAACTTTACGGCGACATCTTGCTTTAGAAGGATATAATTTATCCAAAATTATCTTAGATATAAGAATGAATTTTGGTTTAATGCTGTTACAAACCACCCAAAAAAGATCCTACAAATTGCCCAAGAAGTGGGATATGAATCAGACTCTCGTTTTGCTTTTTACTTTAAACAACGTTTTGGATTTGCACCAAAGAGGCTACGTTAGTCAATTTTTTATCACTAACATTTAATTTTATTTATTAAATTTTTTTTATGCATGTCCATTACCATGGTTTCTCAGACTATTGTATACAGCGCTAGCAATTCCTACAGATTGTCAATTATTTTATCATAGTAATCAATTTTTATGATATAAAGTTTACAAGTACTAAGCCAATTGATACGATGCGTCTCTAATTATTTTCTTTATATTCATCAATTATGCTTTATCTTATTTTTGTAACAATTATTTGGTCGTTTTCGTTTAGTTTTATTGGTGTTTATATCAGTGGACAGGTTGATACTTGGTTTGCTGTGGTTATGCGTGTTTTGTTAGCATTTATTACCTTTTTACCTTTTTTACGCTTTAGAAATATTAAGCTTAAAACCCTATTTCTTTTAATGGGTGTTGGGGCTTGTCAATTAGGAATTATGTACTTTTTTTATTATAATTCCTTCCAATATATTTCAGTACCTGAAGTGCTGTTGTTTACCATTTTTACACCTATTTATGTCACGGTTATTTATGATTTACTGCAACGTCATCCATTAAGATTGAGTTACCTTTTTACGGCAATAATAGCAGTTATTGGTGCCGCTATTATTCGTTATGATCATATTAGTGCAAACTTTATTATTGGCTTTTTATTAATTCAAGGGGCTAATATTGTTTTTGCCTTAGGGCAGGTTGGTTATAAAAGAATTATGGAGATATATCCAATGCCTCAACATCAGGCTTTTGCTTGGGTTTACTTTGGGGCGGTAATTGTGGCAACAGTAGGTTGGTTACTTTTTGGCGATGCATCAAAATTACCTACAACTATTTTACAATGGAGCATTATTATCTGGCTTGGCGTAGTTGCTTCTGGCATATGTTATTTTTTATGGAATTTTGGTGCGACAAAAGTTGATTCGGGCACTTTGGCTATTATGAATAATGTGGTTATCCCAACAGGGATTTTAGTGAATGTGGTTATTTGGCATCAATCATTAGACTGGTTACGCTTTATATTAGGTAGTGTAGTTATTGTGTTGGCACTATTGCTACACTACAAAGTTAAAAATCGATCATTGAGTTAAGCACAATAAGCAGTTAAGGTAAATGGGTCATAATCGATAAAATTAGCGGCGTTGTAATAGAAGACAGCGTCGTTGATATTAGCAAGCTTGAAGCAATAGGTCCTTGTAACACTTCAAACTGTCTTGCCATCATATAACAATTTATTGCAATTGAAACCGAACTAAGTAATACCACTACCTGTAATTCCAAAGTTTGTAAACCTAATAGCTTACCCATAATGTAAGTAACAATTGGCAATACAGCCAATTTTAAAATACAGATAGAGGTCGTAATAAGTAATTTGTCGCGAATTTTATATTCAGCCAGTCCCATACCTAACACAATTAATGAGAGTGGTGCTGTCATATCGCTGACCATTTTTGTTGACTGATTGATAAATTTAGGCATAGGTAATCCAATATAATTCACCACAATCCCAGTGAAAATACCAATAATAATAGGGTTTTTTGATACGTTTTTTAATGCTTTGACAAAGCTTTGCCCAGAAAATTTACCCATTTGAACAAATTCAATTGATATGGTAGCAAGTGTCCATAAAATCAGAGCGTTAAATATAACAATAATGGCTACAATGGGGATTGCTTTCTCGCCAAGTAGCATTTTGATGATGGGAATACCAACAAAGACGGTATTAGTATAGATACCACCCATAGCAAAAAGTGTACTTTCTGAACCTGTTAATTTAAATAATTTTGATGCAACCAAACAACCAAACGCAAAGACGATAAATGATCCACCAAAAAAGACGAATAACACTTTTATATCGATTTGCGACTGTTCAGAAAAATGACTCATAATCTGAAACAGCATTATGGGGAATGCAATATAAAAAGTAAATTTAGTTAAGCTATCGGTTACTGTTTTTTGCCAACGACCAATTTTAACAGCTAAATATCCTAATAAAATTAAGATAAATAAAGGCAAAGTAGATAAAAACTGTGCCCATAATGTAGTAAGAAATTCCATCATTATTATTTTATTGATGATTGCGTATAAAGTACCATTCTAAGTCAGTTGATCGTTTCGAATCAAATTGATAGCCTTCTAGATTAAAACTTTTAATATCGTCACTCTTTTCAATGCAATTTTTTATAATGTATCGGCTCATTAGTCCGCGTGCTTTTTTTGCATAAAAACTGATAACTTTATAGGTTTCTTTGCTTTGATCTAAAAAAATAGGTTGAATTATAGTTGCATTTAATTGTTTTGGTTTGATCGCCTTGAAATATTCGTTTGAGGCTAAATTGATTAATGTGTGATCTGATGTTTTGGCTAGTTCACTATTAAGGTGTTGAGTTAATTTATCGCCCCAAAATTGATAAAGATTAGTGTTACTACCATTTTTTAAACGGATCCCCATTTCTAACCGATAAGGTTGAATTAGGTCAAGTGGTCTTAAAATACCATAAAGCCCTGATAATATTCTTAAATGGGATTGTGCAAACTTTAGATTTTTATCAGTAAAATCTTCAACATGTAATCCTTCATAAACATCACCTTTAAAAGCAAGTATAGCTTGTCTTGCATTTTCAAGATTAAAATCACTATGCCAATCTTTAAATCGCTCATAATTAAGTTCGGCTAATTTTTTGCTAATAGACATTAAGTTAGCTAAATTCTCAACACTTAGTTTTTTGCAATCTTGAATAAGTTTTTTAGTTGAGTCAATAAATTGAGGAAGTGTGTAATTTTGGGTTAATAATGGAGATTGGTAATCCAAAGTTTTCGCCGGAGAAATAATTGTTATCATACGTATTTAGCCTATTGTGTTTTGCAGTAAATAGGTTTATTTTACCTCTAATTCAACTCAAAGGAGTAGCAAAATGAACATCGATAAAAAAGAAATACATAATATTAAATCTTGGGCTTCTGTTCGTGAAACCTCGATTGAAATTGCTGAGGCTATTTTTGAGCTAGCTAACCATGATGAAAAACTTGCCGAACAAATTTGGTCAGAAGGTAGTGATGAAGTGTTAAAAATTGCGTTTTCTAAAACCAAAGCGGATAAGTTGTTCTGGGGTGAGCAGACTATTGAACGTAAAAATGTTTAAATCTTTATGAATTTGACTTTTTTAGGGACAAGTGCTGGTTCCCCAACATTACAACGTAATGTGAGCAGTATTTTATTGGATCTTAGGCAAGAGCGGGGTAAGTTCTGGCTTTTTGATTGTGGTGAGGCAACTCAGATGCAAATGCAAAAAGCCAAGTTTAGTCTTGCTAAACTTGAGATCATTTTTTTAACACATCTACATGGCGATCATCTGTTTGGGCTACCAGGTGTTTTAACTTCCCGTTCCTTGATGCAGAATCAATCTCCTTTAACATTGATTGCTCCGAAAGGAATTAAAATCCTTATTGAAACTGTTATTGAAATTAGTTATTCTTGGTTAACCTATCCTCTTAACATCATTGAGCTTGAAGAAAATTGTACCGTTTTTGAAGATAATCAGTTTCAAGTAGAAGCAAAATTATTACAACATCGTGTACCGTGTTTTGGTTATCGTATTATAGAAAAAGATCCACCAGCTCAGCTTAACATCGATAAATTAAAGCAAGATAATATTCAGGCTGGTCCTTTTTATAACGATCTTAAAAATGGTAAAACAATTACACTTGATGATGGGCGAATAATTAATGGCACAGATTACTTAGGTCAAATTAAAAAAGGCCGAAAATTAGCAATTTTAGGTGATACTATTCCTTGCCAAACCTCAATTGATCTTGCTAATGATGTTGATTTGCTTGTTCATGAAGCAACCCAAGAACATGCTTTAGTTGATAAGGCTATTGAACGTGGTCATTCCACCACTGTACATGCGGCAACGATTGCCAAACAAGCTAATGCCAAAAGACTTATTATGACTCATATAAGCCCAAGATATAATTTGAATAACAATAAAAAGTTAGTTAATGAAGCAAAAAGTGTTTTTGCAAATACTGAAATCGCTACCGATTTTGCAACTTTTTCCATTTAGTTAGATTTATTTTATAAAATTTCGCCGATGTTATTTTATCGGCGAATAAAAAACAGATTAAAGACAAAAATCCTTAATTAGTTGTTCTATTGCTATTTTAGTTGGTTTTAAAAAGTCCATTGAAATAAACTCATCGGGCTGGTGTGCTTGTTCAATTGAACCAGGTCCTAATACAATCGTTGGTGAAATTTGGTTTAGGTAGGGGGCTTCTGTGCTGTAGTTGACTGTCTGCGCACTATGACCGACTAATTTTTCAATGTGTTGTAATGCTGGATGATCTTTTTTGCACTCATAGCCCGGAATTGGGGCAACTTCGTATTCTATAGCAATTCGATTTGGATATTTATCCATAACGGGTTGCAGTGCTTCACAAAGCGCATGATAAAGTGAATCAACATCGTTATCGGGCAATACACGAATATCAATCACTAGCTCACAACAACCGCAAATACGATTGGCCGCATCGCCCCCGTGAATAACACCTAAATTAAGAGTAGGGTAAGGAACGCTAAATCCGTCATTATGATATTGTTCTTTAAATTTTTGTTTTAGCACTAACAAGCGTTCAATGACTAAATTCATCACTTCGATAGCGTTAATGCCTTTATCGGGATCGCTCGAATGCCCTGATTTACCAATTACTTTAATGGAATTAGAGATAAATCCTTTATGTGCTCTGATGGGGATTAACGATGTTGGTTCGCCAATAATAGTACAGTCAGGTTGTAATTTAGTATTCTTCGCAAAAAATGCGGCACCAGCCATTGATGTTTCTTCATCGGCGGTGGCAAGGATATAAATGGGCTTAGTTAACTTTTTAAGATCAATATCACGCAGCGCATCTAAAATAAAGGCAAAAAAACCTTTCATATCAGCGGTGCCAAGTCCATATAACTTATTATTTTCTTCCGTTAATTTAAAGGGATCTTTACTCCATTGCCCATCGTCAAACGGAACAGTGTCACTGTGTCCACTTAGCAATAAACCACCTTGGGTTTTATTTTCACTGTTTGAATAAGTAGCTAGCATATTATATTTATAACGAGTATTAGGAACGGCTTGGATATCAATAGCAAAACCTAAATCTTCAAACCAACAGGCTAACTTGTCGATGAGTGGTTTGTTAGAATAATCTAATTCCTTGTTAGTAACGTTACTAATTGTTGGTATTGAAATTAGTTCGTTATATAGTGTTAAAAAAGACGGTAGGGTCATAAAAATTACCTTTAAATGTTAATCGAAAATATATTATTTTATAATGCTATAAGCATAGCATTTACCTTTTCATTTGCCTATCAATAACCTTATTGTTTCATTTTCTGTTTTATATTAAGCATACGATTAATTTAATCGTTTGAGTATTAAAAGGATGGTTTAGAACATGGTTTTTATTATTATCGTTTCTTTGGTAAAAAAACGGGCTATAAGCCCGTTTCAGTGATTGATTAATTATAAAAACAACTATTGTTGTGGGATGATACTTATCTTTTGCCCACCTTTTGATACGGCTTGAATATCACGATCATACATTGCTTCACCAAATGCAGGTGGAATGCTATAGATTCCTACATTAGTTGCTTTTATTTGATAGGTGAATTCTTGTATTTTATTATTATAAGTTGAACCATAAATAATAACACGATCTTCACGTACATCTGTATATTCAGGATACCAAGTGTATTTTCCTGTTTTTATACTAATTGGTGAAACCCAGCCATAATTTTCATCATAATCATCTTCTTCATAGTCATCATATTCTTCATTATCTTGAATATATTCGTCATAATCTTTTTCCTGAGAATTTATTGGTTGTTGTACTACTTCAAAACCACCTGGTAGTAAATCAACAATGGCAATATTAGTTGCACCTTCATCTGCTAGTGCTCGGATTCTAACTGTTACGTTAATTTTATCGCCAAGTTTGACTTGTTCAACAGGTTTGCCATCAAGATCAGTAAATTCACGATATACTTCAAGCCCCCGTTTAATTGGCTCTTTAGGGATATCTTTGTCATAACCTTGTTCAGACAGCATATACCAAACAGGTAAGCTTGATTTATTAGTTATGCTTAATTGTGCATCTTGATCATTAAACTTGCCTTTAGCTAAAATTCCACTTAAATTTGCAATAATTCTTTGTTTTTCTGCATCTTTTGATATTGCATTAATTTCAAGAGTATCTTTAGATAAATTTGATTGTTCAATGCTCTGCGAATAACTACTTAAAGCCAATATTGTCATTGCTGCTGATTGAGTAGTATATTTTTGTTTATTTAGCATGATAACCATATTTTCTAATGCTTGTGCAGGAATATCTTTTGCTTTTTCAGGAAAATGTTTGCTAATTAAATAGATTTTTCCTGCATTAACGACCAGTGGATCATAATAATTGTTTAGCCACCAAGCACGATCATATGCAGCTTCTAATTGTTGCCAAACAGGTTTGATTAATTTATTTGCTTCTTTATCCATCTTTAACATTTTATAAGATGAAGCTAAATACATTGCTGTTATATCTTTTTTCCATGAATCATCTTTTCGATTAAGATTGCTAATGGTAGAGGCTAAATAGCTTGTTGTAACTTGATTTTGCCTTGTTAATAAATAGATAGCATAAGCACGGACTCTTAAACCATAAGTACTAGTATCACTAGATTCAGCAATTGTTTGCAAATATTTATTAGCATTATCAAGCATTTTTTGGGGAACTTGATAGCCCATTTCTTTTGCTTCAAGCATAAAGTTTACTGCATATAATGTAATAAATGGATCAACATTATAAGTTGAGTACCATAAACCAATTGCACCTTCACTATTTTGTCGAGATTGCAGTACTTGAAATAGTTCTGATAACGGGGCAATACCTTTTTTTGAGGCCAGATCAAATTCCTTATATTTACTCGCGATCAAAATAGGAATTGCACGGCTGACAATTTGTTCAGAACAGTAGTGAGGGTAATCCTGTAAATAGGTACTTAGGCCCTTACTTAATATAAATGGTGAATAAGACGCAGCAGCTTCACGTTTACTTAAGTTACTATACATGTCTCTAAAATCAATAAATGCTTGTTTATTATCTGCCATTCTTCCCATACTGGTGATTAATCTGTATTCAGTTAATGGTCTTATTGAAAGGCTAATATCACGAGTGATTGTAATATCATTATAGTTGGCGGAAAAGTGAAGATCGCCATTACCAAGCTGATCTGTTGCTTTAAAGTTAAATTTTAAAATCCCATCTTTGCCATTAGCCAATTCAATGGTTTTTTTATTATCACTCGTGATTGATAGGTTAGAAGTGGTTGAAGCTTTAACATTAATAGGAATTACTTTATCACCAATGTTTTCAATAAGATTAGTTACGTTTAGGGAAACTTCAAACTCATCATTTGGTGCAGCAAAATATGGGGCATTAGGTTGTAAAACAATATCATTATGTACTGTTGTTGACATTTGAGTATGTCCCATTGTTTTTTCACCAACCGATACTGCCATGATACGAATTTTGCCATTAAAATAATCAGGTACTTTATATTCAATGGTTTTATCGCCATCGACATCGATAATACCTGACCAATAAGCTACTGGTTCATCTATTTTCCGTTTAAATGGATTTAAATGATTTGATAAGACATCATCATTATCACCATCACCACCAGGTGCTGAAGCTGTTATTAAATGTCGAAATTCTGGCAATATAAGATCTAAAATTTGCGAAGTTCTTACAGATAGTGCTTTTTTGCGTAAAAAACTATTTAATGGATCTTTAAGTTTATAATTCGAAACCTGTAAAACTCCTTCATCTACAGCAAATACAACCGCTTTTTGTGGCGTATTAGTGTGTAAAGTAATTGGCAGGGTTTCACCTGGTTTTATTAGTGATGGTGCTTGTAATACGATTTTATCATTAAATTGCTCATTTGAAATTTTGAAAGGTATAACACCGTAACTAAGTGGACTCATAAAAATTTCATCTGAATTTGGGTCACGAATAAATTGGACATTAATATAACCATTACCACCAATGTCTTTTGGTAGGGCTATTTTTTGTATTGAGCTTGTTGTATCTGTATGGAACCACTTCCAAGCATACACTTTGTCGCGCTCAATAGTAATAATACCACTACCTACATAAGGAGCTGTGATTGAGATTTCTATTTCGTCGCCCGGATTATATTGTGCGTCTTTAATTTTTAATGAAAGCTCCGCATTACTGCCTAAATCACTGGTGACATTCGCTTTACCTACAATAGAGTATTTACCTTGGTAAAGTAATTCGTCATCATTATTTTTGATTTGAATAATATAGTTACCAGGTTTTTTACTATCTAATTGATATCCAGTTTTATCTTGATTAATCTTAAATGGTTGTTCTGATAGAACCGATTCTTTATGGCGTGATTCATATTTATAACCCCCCGAAGATTGTTTAACTAATACCGATAGATATTTTTCTTCAATTAAAACAAGTTTTAGATCAGATAACTCTATTTTTTCTAAAGCTGGATTTATCGCTATAAAATCAATATGACGGACTGAATCTCTGTTAATATATCTTAAATTGCCATCCGCTTTTGCACCGACTAAATAATCATTTGGTGAAATAAAGGTGCTTGCAGTTGTCGCAACGCTTCGTCCACTATCAGGCTCAAAAACATCAATTAACATTCTTAGCGTGTAGTTTCCTTCAAAGCTTTGTATATTGTCATTGAGATTGAGTTTTACTATACCGTTTTCATCTGTTGTTTTTTCATCTAATTCAACTTTAAAACTATTTCTTTCACCAGAAATATTTTGGTAGAAATAGTAATCTTCATATTTTTTGAAGTAAGGTGTTGATGGTTCAAGAATTAATGTATTTGTGACTCGACGATTAGTTGCATCAGTACCGATTAGGTTTTTGGCTTTAATCTCAGCTTGGATATTTTCAGGTTTTAACCAACCATCTTTTATTTCTGGCAACAACTTAAGAAAAACAGCAGTTTTATCTGGTTCAAATTCACGAACTACAACAGAACTTGAGCCTAATAGGATTCGCGATTCTTCATCATCATTTTTTAAATATAAATTAATATACCAATCACCAGTAGGGGATTCATAGTTAGTTTTATAGCTAAGTTCATTAAAACCTGATTTATTTAGTACAATCGATTTTTTGAGTGCTAGATTGGATTTTGGATCGTAAATTTCTGCTTCTACGGTGATACCCTCTAAGGAATTAGTCCATTTTTGAGCTCTAACTATGGTACCTATATGGAATGTGTCGCCAGGGCGATAAACACCTCGATCTGAAAAGATGTGAGATCGTAACGTCCCACCATCAAGGGTTTCACGAATGCCACCGATATCAAAACGAGATAGATTTAAATTTCTTTCATAACTTTGGATTGGTAAAAATGATAGGTCACGGTCTTTTTCAACAACATATAAAAGAGGCTTGATGCCTTGATAATATTCAGACAATGGTGCAAAACGAACATGGCCATTATCATCTGTAGTTTTAGACGTAATAGTAATCCCATTCATGCCTAGAACTGAAACTTTAGCACCGCTAATGGGGTCGCCTGAACTTATTGATTGAATAAAGAGATCATTGGATTGATCAAGTGACTTTTTGGCGATAATTCCTAAATCCGTAACGACAATAAAGCGTGAAGCCATGAACTCATATTTAGTATCTTTTTTATCTTTTCCATAAAGTCTTAACAAAAAGACACCACGGTTCTTATTCCCATTTGTGTTAGCAGTTAAGTAACGAGTTAAATCGACATTTGTGTATTTAACTTCTTCAGGAGCACCTGTAACGTCTTTAGTTATGCTGTATTTTTCAATAAAATGATCATTATCCAATTCGCCAAAATTCATATCGCTAAATTCGTAACTTTGATTAAAAGCTACTAAATGTTGAAGCTGTGACGGGATAACGCGATCTATTTCTAACTTCATCTGTTCTACATTGCGCGATACTATAGGTAGTTTTTTCTCGCCTGATAAAGATAATAATGATCCCGACCCAACAAAATCAAGATAAGTTGGGTAATTAGGCACGGTTAATACTTCTTGATACTGTCCTTTTAGAAAATAACCTTCTTGAGACGATAAAGGTTGATTAACTTCAATATACAACTCAGAATTTTGTTCTGTTTTAAATTCAAAGCTAATTTGGTTTTGATAAGCAAGTTCAGTATCAATTGGTTTCATTGATAGAAGCGTTGCTTTTTCAAGTATTTCTGGTGTTACGTTGAGTTTTGTTTTATAGCTACGATAATAATTGTCGTAATATCGTTCTTTATATGGAGTATGTGGATTTTTAGGTAATTTCCAGACTTTAACTAATTTCGATAAATCCTCAGATTTAACTGCATGACTTAATGATAAAACTAATACTTGTTGTATCTTTTCATTGCTTTTTTCAACCAATGTAAGCTCAGATTTAGTAATGTTTAGATGATATTTATCAGGTACACTTGTTGTGTTAGTTATATCAGAATTTATTGAATTCCCTCCTAACGTTGAAGTAACACCTTTATTAATTGTTATTTTTAAATAACCCTCTTTATCAAGCAAAGGAATTTGTTCACTTTTTACGTAGGCAATTTTGTCGTTATCACTATAAGTAACAGTAAAATCGACTTTCTTTAAAAAGGTATTATTTTCATAAAGCGATAAAATAATATTTTTCTCAAAACTTTTTCTATCAACAGGATGACTAAATTGAATTGTATTTATAAAGTTTCTAATATTAGGTTCGGTAGGATTTGAATAAAGTTCACCATAATTTTTGAAATTATATTCAAAGTTAGGCGAAATAAAGGTGAAGGTTGTACTGTTTTTTTCGAGTTCACTATTTTCAGCCAATAATTTTGAAGGGTCTAATTCGACTGTATATTTGATACCAAGTGGCCAGTTTTTATTCGTTAGTGTAAATTTTAATGTTGAATCATTTACCCACATCCATTTGCCTTCAATACTTGGTGAAATAGTAATACCTTCTGTTATTTCACTTTTATTGACTGATTCTAGTGGAATTGGTGGACGTTTACCTCCAGTAAATTGTACATATACTATATCGTTACTTGTATTTGGTGGGAGCAATCTGGCTGAATAGGCCTTAATTACTATAGGTGCTGGCTCAATCGGTTTTGGACGGTTTAAATACCAATGATAGGCATAATTTGCTGAAAAATAAGCAATAAAGCCAAAAAGAATACTTGCACCAATTATGGTTTTTATTTTGTTTAATGTGGAACCTATGGTGAAGCAAAATGTTTTAACATTAGGTAGCCAACTTGGTGTTGACCACTTAACATCACCTATAATTGGACTAAATAGCCAAAAAATTCCTTTTGTTAAAATTAGCAAAAAAACAAAGAAATAACTAATTATTTCCCAAGCTTTTTGCAAAATATAAAAAGGTAACTGCAAGATGAACTTAAGTAATTCCATTTTTATTTTCTATTCCTATATTCCTAAAAGAGAAATTGTTAAAATCAATTGATTATAGTTATATTCAAACACGTATTTTTCTGAAAGTTTTTTACAACGTTTTTGACGGCTTATTACTTTATAACATGTAATCATTTTTTTATAAAAAATGATTACATGTTATAACAATTGCTATCAAAATGCTACTTGCAATATGTTTAGTTTTTGAGAGGCTATTGTATAATCACTATTTCAATTTATTTACAAAATGAAGTAATGATAAATAATGTGAAGGTAAATATTTTTTACAAAATTCTCATGAGCTTAAATATACCATAAGCTTATTGATTTATCCTAAATAATATATTATATCAATATAACAATAATTAGGATTTTAACGTATGGAAAAATTTTTAGCCAACTAATATTTATTTTTTAGCAATAAAAATAGCTCGCATTGGAGCAGGGTAGCCTTCAATAGTTTTTGTTGAATCATTTGGATCTAAAAAATCAACAAGTGAATCTGATGTCATCCATTCTGTTTTACGTTGTTCTTCTACATTTGTTTGTGAAATGTCTACCATTTTGATTTCCGAAAAGCCACATTTATTTAGCCAATTAAACATGGTTGGAACTGATGGAATAAAGTAGACATTACGCATTTGTGCATAACGTTCACCTGGCATGAGAGCTGTATGTTCAGGACCATCAATGACTAATGTTTCCAGTACTAATTGACCACCTTGAACAAGTTGATCTTTTAATTGAAATAAATGATCCAGCGGTGATCTGCGATGATATAAAACCCCCATTGAAAAAACTGTATCAAAGGCAGTAAGTTTGGGCAGTTGTTCAATTCCAAGTGGTAATAAATGTGCTCGCTGATCGTTACCGAGTAGTTTACGAATAGCCTCAAATTGGCATAGATAAAGCGCCATAGGATCAATTCCGACAGCAAGTTTTGTTCCAGCTCCAATCATTCGCCATAAATGATAACCACTGTTACAACCGACATCTAAAACAATTTTATCTTCTAAACAATCAATATGATTAATTAAGCGTTCCCATTTCCAATCTGAACGCCATTCTGTATCAATATCAATTCCATACAAGTGAAAAGGGCCTTTGCGCCATGGCATCATATTTTTTAATAGTTGCGTTATCCTTTGCTGTTCACCCGTAGACAGAGGATCTTTTGATTTCGCAGTGACGCTATGTAATAAATCAATTTGATAAGGTGAGATGGATGGTAAATGTTTGATACTGTTAAACCATTGATTAAAGCGGCTATCTATGTTTTGTTTTTGCCAATTTGCGAGTTGTGCAGGTAAGACTTCAAGCCAACTACTAAGTCTATTTTTTGCGATAATCTGGTAAAAATCACCAAAATCAATCATTCTATTATCCTTTATCAATTACGCTTAAATTAATCTGTTATTTTATGGCAATAATAGAGCCAAAATTAAAACATTGGAACCAAGTGTCAATGTGTTTAAAACCTGATTCAGATAGTCGCTGTTTATGAGTTTCGATAGTATCTGTTAGCATGACGTTTTCCAGCATGTTACGTTTTTGGCTGATTTCAAGCTCACTATAGCCGTTAGCACGCTTAAAATCATGATGCATATTAAATAGTAATTCATCAATACAAGTATCACTAAAGCTAAATTTTTCAGATAGAACTAAGATGCCATTTGGTTTTAACGCATTATAGATATTATTTAAAACACGTTGACGATTTTTAGCGGTTAAAAATTGTAAGGTGAAATTGAGTACAACCATTGATGCGTTTTGCATGTTAATATGACAAATATCATCACAAATTACATCTACAGGTGTGCTTGACTTGTAGGATTCAATATGTCGCTTACAACGTTCAACCATTGGTTGAGAATTATCAACCGCAATAATATGGCAATTTTCTTGATTGATATTACGTCGAATAGATAATGTAGCAGCGCCTAATGAACAACCTAAGTCGTAAATCATGGAATTAGGTTGTACAAACCTTTCAGCTAGCATGCCGATCATTGAGATGATATTAGAATAACCAGGAACAGAGCGCTGCACCATATCAGGGAAAACTTCGGCAACTTTCTCATCAAAAGTCCAATCCCCCAATTTTTCAATAGGTGTGATAAATAATTGGTCTTTTTTAATATCCATAAAAAGTTATTGGTACGAAAAAAAATAATTTTGTTATCATATCATTATTCGTATTCAATTGTTCAGATAATTATGAGTTTTATTTATTTTTCTATTTTATTTATGGTTATAGTGATCGGTATTTTAATGATTACTTATTTAGGTAAACGATGGTCATTTTGGTTCAATTTTCATTTTACTGGTTATTCTAAAATCATCTATTGGTTATTTGTTGCAATTGCTGGATTATCATTGGTGCTTTCTAGGGCATTAGGTGGTATTTTTAATAAGCTATCTCTGATTTTTAATATTATTTTTGCTGGATTTTTGTGTAGTATTTTTATTCTATTGATTTTTGATGCGATCTATTTGCTCAGCAAAAAAAAATTAAAGCCTAACTTACTGCTTAGAATTGTTTATGTAAACTTAGTTTTCTCACTATTTTATTGCAGCCATGAAATGGCAATTAGTCCGAAAACCGTTTATTATCAAGTAAAAATAGATAAAACAGCTCATGTTGAAAACCTGCGTATTGTTCAGCTTAGTGATATTCATATTAATGAATTAACTTCGAGTGGATTTATTCAACAAATGATAGATAAAGTAAATCAATTAAATGCCGATTTTATTGTAATTACAGGTGATACATTAGATAAACGTTTGTCGCCCTTTACTGAACAAGGTTTTGATAAACAATTTCAGCAGTTAAAATCGAAATATGGTACCTATGTTATTTTTGGAAACCACGAATATTTAAATACTAGAAAACAAAATAATAGCGAAGAGGATATTATTGATGCTTTTAAACAAGCAAAAATGAAAGTTTTAAAAGATGATATTGTATACCTTGATGATATGGGGATTACTTTAATTGGGCGAGATGATTTTTCTTCTGCACTTTATGATGTGAAAAGATCAACATTAGCGGAATTGATGATGTTTGCAGATACAAATACACCGGTTATTTTATTAGATCACCAACCCAAAGATCTTACTGAACCAGCAAAGTTAGGTGTTGATTTGATGATTTCTGGGCATACCCATGCAGGGCAAATATTTCCAATTAACCTTATTGAAAAGTTAATGTATAAAAACGCTTATGGTTTGTATCAAAATGAAGATAATAACTTTACTAGTATAGTAAGTAGTGGATATGGTTTTTGGGGACCACCTATTCGCTTAATGACGCGTTCTGAAATTGTGGTGATTGATGTTGTATTTAAAAAAAGTACACAATAAATAGATTTATATAAATAGGAATTTTACTTTGTCTTATCAACTTATTGTTAATAATGACCAGCTAGCTGAGTTTTGTTCAAAAATCGAAAAAAGCTCAGCGATTGCATTAGATACAGAATTTGTACGTACGTGCACATTTTATCCTCATTTAGGGCTGTTGCAGGTCTTTGATGGAAAACATGCCGCATTAATTGATCCAATCACTATTAGTGAGTGGCAAGATTTTTTAGCTATCTTAAAAAATCCTAAAATTGAAAAGTATTTCCACTCGTGCAGTGAAGATATTGAGGTTTTCCTTTATTACTTTGGAATGGTGCCAACTCCTATTATTGACAGCCAAATATTTGCTTCTTTTTTAGATAATCCGTTAAGTTCTGGCTATGCCAGTTTGGTAAAAAAATATTTAGGTGCAGAGCTTGATAAAAGTGAAACTCGAACAGACTGGTTAAAACGACCATTAACCGAAAAACAGTGTGAGTACGCTATTAATGATGTGTTATATCTTTTTCCATTAGTAAACATTCTAAAATCACAATTAACCGAAAATGATTATTTGCAAGCCGCTTATCAAGAGTGCCAAATGACGGTGGCTCGTAAATGTACAGTGATAGATCCAAACAACGCTTATCTAAATATTAAAAATAGTTGGCAATTGAAAGGGAAAAGTCTAGGTCAATTGTATAAATTAGCAAGTTGGCGATATAAATTGTCCAAAGAGCAAGATATCGCTTTAAATTTTGTTATACGCGAAGAAGTTTTGTTGAAAATAGCACGTTATTTACCATCTTCATTAGCTGAACTTGATAAATTAGGGATGAAAGGTAAAGAAATTCGCTTATATGGGCAGAAAATTCTCGATATTTTATCTGAACCAATACCCGAGGTACCACCTATTCGTAGAATTAATACTTATCCCGATTTCAAAAAGATCTCGGATGAATTAAAAAAAGCGGCTCAAATGATTTCATCAAAAACAGGGCTTAATCAAGATTTACTGCTTTCGCGCCGATTAATTAATCAATATATTAAATGGAAAATTGATAAAAAAGGTGACGTACCAGAAATACTAACTGGTTGGCGTCAACCCTTGTTTAGTGAATATTGTTTGTGATTTCAATATGCTATTTTTTAAAAGAGTTTAGGCTAGCTCGCTTAACATTGATTCAACAATTAAGGAAGACTGTTTCGCTGCGAGTTTTAAAAATGACTGGAAATCCATTGCAGATTCATTATCACCATTATCTGAGATTGCTCTTACCACTACAAAAGGGACCTTAAATAGCCAGCAGACATGCCCAATTGCTGCGGCTTCCATTTCTACCGCTATGGCATTTGGAAAGGTTTGTTTGATTCGTTCTAATGTAGCTTTACCATTAATAAATGCATCACCACTACCGATTGATCCTTCAACTGCATTAATACCTTGTTTTTTTATGCATGATTTGGCTAATGATTGATATTGTTGGCTTGCTTCAAATACAACCGGGCAACCGGACATTTGCCCAGGTTTATAACCAAAAGCGGTTAAATCAACATCATGATAAAATACATCTTTTGATACGATAATGTCACCAATATTGAGCTCGCTTGAAAGTCCTCCAGCTGAACCCGTATTAATAACGACATCAACCTTGTAATTATTTAATAATAGTGTTGTGCCTGAAGCTGCTGCTACTTTACCAATACCTGATTGAAGTAGAACTATTTCACAACCGGCAATTTGGCCAAGGTGAAAATTACAACTTAAATGGCGTTCAACTTGATAATGGGTAATTTTACTTTTTAATATGGCAACTTCTTCTTCCATTGCAGCAATAATAGCAATTTTCATACGATCCTCTGGCTTAGTTTGGGTAACTTCTATTTAAGTGTGATATCATAATTGCAGAAGACTAGCTTGACAATATGTGAATAAGACGGAGATAAAAATTGAAAACAATTTTTATTACAGGCTGTTCAAGTGGAATAGGACTTATTTCAGCCATTGCATTAAAAAAACGTGGTTATCGTATTATTGCGTCTTGCCGCAAAAAGTCTGACCAGAAAAAATTAATTGAACAAGGCTTTGAAACCGTATTACTTGATTTAGATGATCCTGATTCTGTTAATTTAGTCGCTAAAGAAGTGTTAGCTATGACAGGCGGACAATTATATGCATTATTTAATAATGCTGGCTTTGGAGTATATGGGCGATTAGCAACAATTAGCCGAGAGCAGTTAGAGTCTCAATTCTCAACCAATTTCTTTGGTGTACATCAGTTAACTCAATTACTACTTCCTGCAATGCTTGTAGAAAATGAAGGGCGTATTATTCAAACCAGCTCAATTGTTGGCATTGTTGCCACTCCTGGTAGAGGAGCTTATTCAGCAAGTAAATATGCTTTAGAAGCGTGGTCTGATGTACTAAGATTAGAATTAGCTAATACCAATATCAAAGTTAGTCTAATTGAACCAGGGCCATTAAAAACGTATTTTTCAAATAATGTTAATCAAATAGAAAAAGAAAATATTGTAAAAAATCCACCTATTGCTAAACGATTTACGTTACCACCAGAAGCAGTGTTGCCTTACTTATTTCATGCGCTTGAACATAAAAGCCCTAAAATACGTTACAGGGTAACAAAAATAACCAAAATAGCAGCTATTGCCAAACGTTTGCTACCTGATAGATTAATGGATAGAATTTTAAGAAATAAATAATGAATCAAAATATTCTTAGGACATAATATGCAAAATCAATTTATTTTTAATGTTAATGAACAAAATATTCAAGAGATTATAGAAAGATCTTCACAATCCCCTGTGTTGTTTTATTTTTGGTCATCAAGAAGTCCCAATTATGAAGCAATGACTCAAACTTTAACTAAATTAGCTAATGAACATCATGGTCAATTTATTTTGGCAAGTGTTAATTGCGATGAAGAGCAAATGCTGGCTGCTCAATTTGGTTTACAGGCGATTCCAACTGTTTATTTATTTCAAAATGGTCAACCTGTAGATGGCTTTCAAGGTCCTCAATCCGAAGAAACCATTAAAACTTTTTTAGAAAAAGTGCTACCAAATGAAGATGAGCTTAAATTAATTGAAGCACAAAATTTATTTCATGAAGCTAAATATGAAGAAGCATTACCACTGTTACGGCAAACCTGGAAATCACTAACCGATCATTTGGGTAAACCGAGAACCGATATTGCATTAATGCTAATAAAATCACAAATTGAACTTAAACAGCTAAGTGAAGCAAAAGAAGTGCTGGCAACTATTCCGCTACAAGATCAAGATTCAAGCTATCATGGATTACAAGTCGAAATTGAATTACTTGAACAAGCTGCTAATTCTCCAGAATTACAACAATTACAGGCAGAATTTGCTCAACATCCTGATAACGTTGAACTAATGATTCAATTGTCTTCCCAATTAATGCATGTAGGGCGTCATGAGGAAGCATTAGAGTTGTTATTCAAACCGCTGACAAAAGATCTTAATGTTGGTGACGGGCAAGTGAAGAAAACATTACTCGATTTATTGGCGGCATTAGGAACAAGTAACCCGTTAGCTAGTAGTTATCGACGTAAATTGTATAGTTTATTATATTAAGATTTATGAAATTTAATAAAGCGGAAGGATTCAACAATAAACTATTGTTGAATCCACTTTATTTAGTGTTCAATAATGCGAGGAAAATCTTCGTTACTGCGCAATGTTAAGACTTCAACGCCACTTTCAGTAACTAAAATGGTATGTTCATATTGTGCAGAAAGCCCATGATCTTTGGTTTTAACTGTCCAACCATCTTTCATCGTACGAGTACGCCAGTCACCAGTATTGACCATTGGTTCGATGGTAAAGGTCATTCCTGGTTTTAAAATTACACCGCCATCATCAGCGTCATAATGTAATACTTGTGGTTCGTCATGATAGACTTCCCCAATACCATGACCACAATATTCTCGGACTGAAGAAAAACCAAATTTATCGACATATTTTTGAATCGTTTTACCAATTTCCTTTAAACGAATGCCGGGTTTTATAATTTTAATCGCTTCGTAAAGGCTTTCTTGGGTGACTTGGCATAATTTTTCACCTGCGATAGTTGGTTTGCCAGCAATGTACATTCTAGAGGTATCGCCATGAAAACCATCTTTAATAACTGTCACATCAATATTTAGAATATCGCCATCTTTTAACTTTTTGTCAAAACTTGGGATACCATGGCAAACCACATCATTAATTGAAATACAACTAGTGTGTTGATAACCGTGATAACCTATATTAGCTGGAATAGCTTTTTGGATATTGACGATATGTTCATAACAGATCTTATCTAGTTCACCTGTAGTAATACCGGGTTTAACATAAGGCTCTATCATTTCTAAAACTTCAGCAGCAAGTTTGCCGGCTATACGCATTTTTTCGATTTCAGCAGGGGTTTTTAACTTTATAGACATTAATTTTTTCCTTTAATATTAATGGCAATATCCTATCATACAGCACTATTTCGTCAAATTATACCAGAGAATTAATTACACCTTTTTCTTCAAATCTTATAATTTTTTGTAAAAAAGTTTCAGGAAAATATATGTTTTAGTATAAAATTCAAAACTATTCTTATATTTGTTCGATATTCTGTATATAATTATACTCATTATAAAAAAGGCTTTAATCGCAATGCAATGTCACTTTTACCAACAAAAAAAGTGTTTATCTTGTCAATGGATAGAACATCCTTATCATGTACAACTGGCAGAAAAACAAAATAAGTTATTACAACAATTAACCCAATTTAAACCAAAAGAGGTTAAAGAACCTTTTGCGAGTCATGAAACCACTTTTCGTAATAAAGCAAAGATGGCAGTGTTAGGTAGTGTTGAAAAGCCCGTTTTAGGAATACAAACGGGGAGTGAGGTGGTCGATTTGTGCGATTGCCCTCTTTACTCAAACAGTATGCAAAATACCCTAAAGCTTGTTCGAACTTTCATTCGTAAACAAGGACTTGTCCCTTATAATATTAATAAGCGTAAAGGGGAGCTGAAATTTGTTATAATTACTGAAAGTAAAACTGAGGGTCCGAGCAACTTTATGCTACGATTTGTTTTAAAATCACACAAGTTTGTTGGTAAAATAAATAATTCTATTAAACAATTACAAGATAAAATTCAAAACTTAGACGTAATCTCGATAAATATTCAACCAAATCATGCGGCTATTTTAGAAGGTGAAGAAGAAATAGTCTTAACTGATAATTCATTTCTTCCGATAACTTTAAATAACACTCCTCTTTTTATTAAACCTAAAAGCTTTTTTCAAACAAACCCATATGTTGCCAGCAACCTTTATAAAACAGCAAGTGACTGGGTCACAGATTTACCTATTCATTCTATTTGGGATATGTTTTGTGGGGTAGGCGGTTTTGGGTTAAGTTGTGTTAACCTTATTACTGAGAAAAATATTCACCTTACAGGAATTGAAATTAATTCAGACGCAATTGAGTGTGCAACCAAATCAGCAAAAAAGTTAGGTTTTAAACAATTAAACTTCAAAGCATTTGACGCAACACAATACGCTACAGCTCAAAAAAATGTACCTGATTTAATTTTACTAAATCCCCCAAGACGTGGGGCAGGTAAAGTACTTATGCAGTATTTGAAACAAATGGCACCTAATTATATTATGTATTCAAGTTGTAACTTATTTTCATTGGTTGATGATTTAATGCTACTGTCAAATTATCAAATCCAAAAAGTACAATTATTTGACATGTTTCCGCATACTTCACATATGGAAGTATTAGTTTTATTGCAACGATTATAAATAAAATAGATTTATGATAAATATTATATGTGCTATTTCCTATCCATGAAATAGCTGTTATTTTTTAAAAGCTGCCATGTATTTAAGATCAAATTATTTGCAATAAAAATAGTAAATTATAGTTTTTAGGATTGCTATATTACGACGTATAATGTTAATTTATTCCAAGTGTTGTCATAAATTAGCCCATCACATAATATTAAATTATGTTAATATAAATATTAAATAACTACATTTTAAGGAAGCGCAAAATATGATTCCTGATGTCTCAAAAGCACTTAGTTGGTTAGAAAAACACTACACCATTTTACAAGGTATTCAACGTGGTATTGAACGAGAAACTTTACGTATTTTACCTGATGGATCATTGTCAAAAACGCCATTTCCTTCAAAAATTGGTGCAGCGTTAACCCACCCTTGGATAACAACTGATTTTGCCGAATCAATGTTAGAATTTATCACGCCAGTTAATACCAATATTGATTATATGTTAACGTTTTTGCGCGACTTGCATCGTTATGCTAGCGTAAATATTGGTGATGAAATGATGTGGCCTTTAAGTATGCCTTGTTTTGTTGCAAACGAAAAAGATATTATTCTTGCTCAATATGGTACTTCTAATGAAGGCCGCTTTAAAACGATTTATCGTGAAGGGTTGAAAAACCGCTATGGTGCAATGATGCAGACTATTTCAGGTGTTCACTATAATTTTTCACTACCAACCGCATTTTGGCAGGCAAGAGAAGGGGTTAAAAATAGCGAAGAAGGTAAAGCTGTAATTTCTGAAGGTTATTTTACCTTAATACGAAATTATTATCGTTTTGGTTGGATTATTCCTTATTTATTTGGTGCATCGCCATCAATGTGTTCTTCATTTATTCAAGATCCAGTTAAAGCACAAGCCTTTATTGAACAAACAAATGGCAATTGCTATTTGCCTTATGCAACTTCTTTAAGATTAAGTGATATTGGATACACCAATAATGCTCAAAAACAGCTTGGTATTACTTTTAACCATTTGGATACATATGTTGAGGGGCTAAAACGTGCAACGCGCACAGAGTCTGTAGATTTTGCTAAGTTGGGAATTAAAGCTGATGGCCATTATTGCCAATTAAATGATAATGTATTACAAATTGAAAATGAGTTTTACGCACCTATTCGACCTAAACGAGTACCAATGGCAGGGGAATCTCCATCGGATGCACTTTTGCGTGGTGGTATTGAGTATATTGAAGTAAGAGCATTAGATGTTAATCCATTTTCGCCAATAGGAATTACTGAAGATCAAATACGTTTTATAGATCTATTTTTAATTTGGTGTGCACTAGCTCCAGCACCTGAAATGAGCAGTAAAGAACTTGAATGTGCTAAATTAAATTGGAATAAAGTCATAATAGAAGGGAGAAAACCAGGACTTGAGATCGGTATCGGCTGTGAAAGCAATCGAGAACCATTATCTAAAGTTGGTCACGAATTATTTAAAGATCTGTTACGTGTTGCTGATGTTTTAGATCATCAAGATGATATGCAGCGTTATCGTAATGTTTGTGAACGTCTAGATTTAATGTTTGATCAACCAGAATTAACGTTATCAGCAAGAACGTTGCAAGCAATAAGTGATTTAGGTACAGCAGAATTTGGTTTAGCTTTAGCAAATCAATATAAAAAACAACTTATGGTAGAACCTTTAGCATTATTAACCGAAGGTGATTTTGTACAACAACGCCATTTATCTATTGAGAAACAGATAAAGAAAGAGCAAGGAGATACTTTATCTTTTGATGAATATTTGAAAAAATTGAACGCCAAAAATGTTTAAAAAGCGCTGTTATACTTTACGATATCAGGCAGATAACAAAGTTGAGTTGGTTTTACCTAATCAATCAGTAGTAGTTAATAGGCCATTAATTGATCAAACATCGTTTTCTATTTTAGTTTGGAATATTTTTAAACTAAAAAGGGCTGATTGCATTGATATACTCAAAAACTATGTTGATAAGACTAAACTTATTTTATTACAAGAAGCTCAAACAACATCGCCATTACTTAATTTTATTTCACAGCACAATAAAATTGCAGATCATGTTCCAGCATATTGTTTTAATGATATTTATGCTGGAGTCATGACAATTTCTGATTCTTTACCAACTTCACTCTCCTCTTTTAGAGAAAAAGAACCATTAATCCGTGTCTCTAAATCTGCTTTAATTACTATTTATCCTATTAGCAATTCCAAACAACAGTTATTAGTTGCTAATATTCATGCTGTAAATTTTAGTATTGGTGTAAAAGTTTACCGCCAGCAAATACACATGCTATTAAATCATATAAAAGAGCATACTGGTCCAGTGATTTTGGCGGGGGATTTTAATGCATGGAGTCGGCAACGATTAAATTTGTTGTATCATTTTGTTCGTTCAATAGAACTTAAGCCGGTTAATTTTTCAGTAGATGTTCGAAAGAGATTTATGGGCAGACCGCTTGATTTTGTTTTTTATCGAGGATTACAACTTAATGAGGCTGAAATTATTAGCACAACCGCATCAGATCATAATCCTTTATTAGTGAATTTTAGATTGGATTCGCGTTGACAAGATTAATTGTTAACATATCACCTTCTTGAACTCTAGAATTTTTTAGATTATTCCATTGCAAGATATCGGTAATTTTTACACGATAATTTTGAGCTATAGAGTAGAGGCTATCTCCTGCTTTAACAAGATAGACAATCTTTTTTACATTTTTAGAAAAACTATCCTTACTCACTATACTGTTATTTTGAATAAAACTTGTTCTAAATTCAAACGCCATATTAGAACGAGGAGTATCTTGTAAAAGTTCTGTAATTTCATTCACAACAAGGTTTTCTGCTTGTAGTTTTTTGAATAAACTTTTAGCATGAGCATAAGGAACAAGCAAATGGAAAGGACCGTTTACTGTTTGTTGCACATATCCAGCATTATAAGTAGCTAACTCATCAAGTGATAGTTCTGAGTATTTAGCAATTTTAGCTAGAGAAATATTCTTAGATATATCAATTCTAACGAGTGAATTTTCATAATTACAATCGGGTAATTTAATTCCATATCGTTTATTATTCTTAACAATATCAATAATTGCTAAAATTTTAGGCACATAGTGCATAGTTTCTGTTGGTAAGTCTAACGACCAATAATTAATTGGTAAACCTTTAGCCTGATTTTTCTCAATGGCTTTTCTTACTCGACCTTCACCTGCATTATAAGCAGCCAAAGTTAATAGCCAATCACCATCAAAACGTTTATTTAAATTTTGTAAAAGTGAAATAGCTGAATTAGTAGATGCAATTAAATCTCGACGAGCATCAAATGAACTACTTCGTTGTAGTCCATACTCTTTAGCAGTAACAGGAACAAATTGCCATAATCCTGCAGCTTGAGCAGATGATGTAGCAAGTGGGTCATAAGCGCTTTCAATAAGAGGAATTAAAGCTAGCTCCGTAGGTAAGTTATTTTTATGAAGCTGATTAATTATGTAATAAACATAAGGCTCTGAGCGTAAGGCAACGGCTTCAAAACCTTTAGGATTACGTAATAATCGTTCTCTTTCTGCGTTAACTCGACTATTTTCTGGAACATTTGCTTCAATCTGATTCAGCATATATTGCCATGGATTCTGAGTAATAGATACATAATTACTGGAACTATTTGTATTATTAGCTGTGTTTTTTGAATACTTTATTCTAACAACAGGATTATATCGTGGTCCATGATGCTGACATGCGATTAAAAACAAACATAACGCTGTAAATATTAATAATTTTTTCATTAGTCCGTAAATTTTACCTAAATTAAGTTTAGTATTATACCTAAAAAATGTCTTTTTGGCTTCTAAAAAAAACAAACAATTCTAATTCATTATTAATTTTGAACTTATTTTGTAATTTATTTTCATGACATCGCAAAAATAAATTAATTTTTTTTTCGTCAGATAAATTAGACGGTAATGTTGTTGATTTATTAGAAATCGAATCTAAATAGCTTTTGATATTTTTGTCATCGGGCAGTATTTGGGATGCGAATGCTAAATTTGATAAAGTATATTCATGACCTGCACAGATTAAAGTATCATTAGGCAGTTGTTTTAAATGTTCTAACGAGTTTGACATTTGTTCATGAGTACCTTCAAAAATCCTTCCACAACCAGCTGAAAATAAAGTATCTCCAGAAAATAAATAGGGCCGGCAATAATATGCCAAATGACCAAGAGTGTGCCCTGGTACTTCTATAACATCAAAACTAAAATCACCAATACAGACTTCATCTTGTTTAATAAGATAATTAATTGGTAAATTGATTTCACTTGGACCGTAAACATCAATATCTTGGTATCGAGCTTTTAATTGGTTTACTCCTCCAGTGTGATCAATATGGTGATGAGTAAGTAAAATTCCAAGGGGCACTAATTTATGCTTATTAATATAATTAATAACAGGTTCAGCTTCACCAGGATCGATAATTATGGCTTGGTTACTTGCATTGGTTAGTATCCAAATATAATTATCCTTTAAGGATGCAATGCTATGTAGTTTATACATTTTAAATTTTACCGTTAATTATAAATTATGTCGTTAAAAGCAAATAAATTTTTTAAAATTGAATAAAAATATTTAATTAATACATTAACCATTTATACATTGTTCAAATATAGTATCTTGTAGTGTAGGGGATTGAGCTTGTGTTTTAGCTATAATGTCACAACGCTCGTTTTCAATATGCCCTGCATGACCCTTTACCCAAATCCACTCAATCTTATGAATATGTACTAACTCATCTAGTCTTCTCCATAAGTCGACATTTTTTACTGGTTGTTTGTTGGCTGTCTTCCAACCATTTTTTTTCCAACCGTGTATCCAATTGATGATTCCATTTCGCAAATATTGACTATCAGAATATAACTCAATTTGACAAGGCTGCTTTAATTGTTCTAAAGCAACAATTGCAGCTAATAATTCCATACGATTATTTGTAGTTTTAAAAAAACCTTCTGATAATATTTTTTCGGTTGTTTTATATTTTAAAATTGCAGCATAACCACCAGGACCGGGGTTTCCAAGGCAAGAGCCATCAGTATATATTTCAATTTTTTTTAACATCTTTTTAATTTCATTTATGACTATGTTAAATTTTTTATTAATTTATTTACTTTAATTCTGTAAGTTAAGTAAATAAAAGACTATATTAATTTCTGAATGTATCAACTTTAAGGGATTTTGGTGCTAGACTATACCATTAAATAAAAGTTTTTCCCAACGATTGATATAAAAGAGAAGAAAGTGATTCATAATTCTACACGACAAATTGTATTAGATACTGAAACGACAGGTATGAACCAAGAAGGTAATAATCATTATGAAGGACATAAGATTATTGAAATTGGCGCCGTCGAAATTATTAATCGACGATTAACTGGTAACCATTTTCATGTTTACATAAACCCCGAACGCTTAATTGATGAAGATGCATTTAAAGTGCATGGAATCAGTGATGATTTTGTTAAAGATAAACCTATTTTTAAAAATGTTGCTCACGATTTTATTAAATTTATAGATGGTGCCGAGTTAATTATCCATAATGCATCATTTGACGTAGGTTTTATGGATTATGAATTTCGTCTTTGTGGGCTAGATTTTAAAACAGCTGATCATTGTATTATTACTGATACTTTAGCTATGGCAAGGCGTTTATTTCCAGGTAAACGTAATAATTTAGATGTGTTATGTGAACGCTATCAGATAGATAATTCCCACCGAACATTGCATGGTGCATTATTAGATGCTGAGATTTTAGCTGAAGTTTATTTAGCAATGACAGGTGGACAAACAACATTGTCTTTTAGTTCAGAAGATAATAACTCATCTTTATCCGAATCTAATTCGATAAAAAGAGTAGAACGTAATGGTGTGCCTTTGAAAGTAATCAAAGCCACAGGACATGAGCTTTCTGAACATGAGATTATTTTAAAAAAAATTGACAAAAAAAGTGGGAGAGCATTGTGGAATATAAATTAATGATTGTTTTGTATTCAATCGATCGCATATTTTAAAAATTTTATTGACGAGAATAAAAATAATATTTAATATCACGTCTACTTTAACGTTATAACGTTAAAACTATCAAGTAAAGCGGAGCGGTAGTTCAGTTGGTTAGAATACCTGCCTGTCACGCAGGGGGTCGCGGGTTCGAGCCCCGTCCGTTCCGCCAATTCAAATTTTCTAATTACACTTTTATACTATTATTAACATCGCAATACTAGTATTAAGCTGAATGCTGAAACCTTTCTGAGTTACATTTAATAATGTTTAAAAAATGGCTTTTTATAATTATAGGTAGTGTTTCATTTGTATTGGGAACAATTGGTATCTTCATGCCACTTCTACCGACAGTGCCTTTTTATTTATTAACGGCCTATCTTTGGTTCAATAGCTCAGATCGCCTTTATAGCTATTTTACTAATAGTCATTACTATCAAACTTATATACAAAAATTGCTTCTTGAAAAGAAAGCAACAAAAACAAGTTTGTTTAAAATGTTAGCAATGGTCTTAATTGTACTGTGAATACCTTTTATTTTTATTCATTCCTTACATGTGCGAATTATTTTAATTATCGTTTTTTTAGCTCATATTGTTTTTGGATTTTATTATTTTAGGAAAAAGTAAGAATGTAGTAGAGTATATTACCAGTAAAAAATTACAGGGTAGTTACCCTGTAACATTTGTGAGCCTAGCTGTAAATATTTTTATTTAAGGTTTTTCTTAATTTCTATAGCAAGCATAGGGTTCCACATGGCACCCGTAGCACTCATGACCGCATCAGCGCCATTATCAATAAAATGACGATAATGTTCACTAGAACTAACACCACCAACACCTACAATAGCAAATTTTAGCTCCATTTCTTTTCGATATTTAGCTAATCTGCTCACCATATCTAAACCAGCCCAACGAATTGCATCGCCACAGACACCGCCTTCTTTTCTATTTTCACCTAAGGCAGGATTACCTTTAGCATCAACTGGTTTAGCGGACAGTGTGTTAATTGCACTTAAGCCGTCGATAATAGAACCGACACGAGTCAATAAAGAAACGATCCTTTCATCATCAGGGAAATAGGCTAGTTTTAAAATAAGTGGACGATCAGGAACAGCTGTTTTAATAGCGTTAACAATTCGTTCGACTTTATCTATATCAAAGCAAAGTAGTTTACTTGCTCCTTCGTTTGGGCAACTTAAATTTGCTTCAAGAATAGGCGCATTGGTTTCTCTAACTAATTTTGCAGCTAAAGCATAATCATTTTCTATTTCTTCATTGCTTTGCGTCCCCTGAAAACTACCAATTACATACTGCCCATGACCTGCAGATTTTACTGCATCAGCCATATCTGGTTGCCAAATATCTGGAGAAAAAGAAGGAACCCCAAAAGAGTTGGTAATTGATAGAGGTTGATTGTAAGCAGTATCAGCTAATACTGTATCTAAATTACACGATAATTTACCTTTAGGATGAACTGATAATACATTCGGTAATGGATGACATTTATGTAGTTTTGTTCGAACTGTTTTATATACGCATAAATCAAATCCATAGGCAAATGCAGCTTTGATGTAGTTTGCATTTAATAAAGGACCCGCTGGTATACCAAATGGTAAATTAACGTCATGATTTAAAAATTTTGAAGATTTTGTTGGGATTTGCTCAGCTTTATTTAATTGTGTAAAAAGTCCAAATGGTCCTTGAGCATAATTATCTTCGTAGCTTATAGAAGGATTATAAAAAGGTGTTAAATATTCCATACTATCTCCTGATCATGCATGTTCTTAAAGTGAAGTTGGGTATTAAGTTGTAATAAAAATAAAATGAATAAGGTTTTATAGCCAAAAAAAAATCCCCCATAAGGAGGATTAAGAAATAGCAACAATAGAAAGTAAAAAGATGGGGTTGATTCAGAACTGCCAATTGGAATTAAAGACATCAAGTTATTCTCTATTGTGTAAATTTGTACACATTTTATCTGAATAAAATTAAAGTTCAATATAAAAAATAGAAAAATATTTAACTAAATGAAAAGGTTATAGTATTTTTTTCTAGATTTTTGATTGTAAATACGACAATATAATCTCTCTAAAATACCAAAAATAAGCATGATCTTATCCTATGTATCGTAATAATTTTATAATTGCTTAATAACACTAAAAAAATTTCTGTCTAAAAAATGATACTTGTTGTTATTAATGTAGATAATCCATGTGGAGAGTAACTATTGTTAATGTTATCATAATTAAAAAGTTTAAATACTAGTGAGTAGGTATATAGAAATGAAAAATGATCATATTTTTAGTCCGATAACTCTACCTAATGGCGTTGAACTAAAAAATCGTATAATGATGGCCCCAATGACCACTTGTTCTGGTTTTTATGATGGTTCAGTTACTCAAGATCTAATCGAATATTATCGTGTACGATCTGGTGAAATAGGGACAATTATTGTTGAATGTGGATTTGTTGATAATAGAGGATTAGCTTTTCCTGGTGCAATTGGTTTAGATAGTGATGACAAAATTGAAGGATTAGCAAAGATTGCGAAGGCAATCAAAGAAAAAGGCTCCAAAGCAGTGATTCAAGTTTACCATGGAGGGCGAATGGTTGAACCAAAATTAATTGGTGGACAATCGCCTGTGGGACCAAGTGCAATAGCAGCACCACGCCCTGGTGCAGCAACACCAGTAGCACTAAGCGCTGATGAAGTAGATGAAATGATCGATAAATTTGGTCAAGCAGTGCGACGCGCTATCCAAGCTGGATTTGATGGTGTTGAAATTCATGGTGCAAATACTTACCTTATTCAGCAATTCTATTCACCAAATTCAAATCAACGAGATGATAAGTGGGGGGGAAGTCGTGATAATCGTACTCAATTCCCTTTAGCTGTCTTAGATATCACTCATAGTATGGTAAAACAATATGCATCTCCAGAGTTCATCGTTGGTTATCGTTTTTCTCCAGAAGAATTAGAAATCCCAGGCATTCGTTTTGATGATACAATGTATTTGCTTGAAAAATTGGCCCAAAAAGGGCTTGATTATGTCCATTTCTCAATGGGAACAACGCTTAGATCGTCGATTGTTGATACTCAAGATCCGACACCATTAATTAAAAAATTTGTTGCGATGCGTTCACCAATTTTATCACAAATTCCTGTTGTAGGGGTCGGTAATGTTGTTAATCAAAGTGATTTGGATAGTGCCATCGACAATGGCTATGATTTAGTTGCGGTTGGTCGAGCTTGCATTGCTTATCCTGATTGGGTTAGTCGCATAAAGAAAGGTGAAAAACTAGAGCTATTTATAAATAGTGATAAACGTGAAGATCTGAATATCCCAGAACCTCTATGGCATTTTTCTCTTGTTGAAAGTTTAATTCGTGATGTGAATCTTAATATTAAAAAATTCAAACCGGGGAGTTATCAAGAAAAAGTTAATGACGAATCTTACGAATTCCTTATTAATGTGGAATTAGCTAAAGATTTCATAAAAGATATGGAATTGGTAAATGCTAAAGAGTTTGATAATAATGTTCTAGATAATTTTTCGATCATTAAAAATAGAATTATTGATTCAAATAGCCCTCATGTTGATACCATTTCTGGCGCAACAACCCAATGCGAAGCCTTCAAAAAAGCTGTGACCAAAGCAATAGCCAAATCTAACAAAGAAGCGATTCTTGCGGAAGGTGGTGATCCTAATGACCAATCTTTTGATGTTGTGGTTGTTGGTAGTGGTGGTGCTGGGCTTACTGCTGCGATCCAAGCTCATGATCTTGGTGCAAATGTAGTTATTGTTGAACAAATGTCTGTAATTGGCGGTAATACCAATAAAGCTTCAGCTGGTATGAATGCGGCAGAAACCAAATTCCAAAAACTCAAAAGTATTACAGATAGTAAAGAACTCTTTTATAACGAAACGATGACAGGCGGAAAAAATAAAAATAACCCTGATTTATTACATTATTTTGTTGAAAATGCACCAAATGCCATTGATTGGTTAGATGAAAATGGTATTGAATTAAGTGGTATTACAACAACTGGTGGAATGAGTATTGATCGAACTCACCGCCCTGAAAGTGGTGCTGCAGTAGGTGGTTTCTTAATTAGTGGCCTAGTTAAAAACATCAATAAGCGTGGTATTGATGTTATGCTTGATACTGTAGTTACTGAAATTATGACAGAAAATAATAAAGTGGTTGGTGTTAAAGTTTCAGAAGAAGATGGCTCAAATCACGTAATAAAAACAAAAGTAGTTATTATTGCAACTGGTGGGTTTAGTGCCAATACCACAATGGTTGAAAAATATCGACCCGATCTAAAAGGTTTTGTCACTACTAACCACAAAGGTGCTACTGGTTCTGGCATTATGTTATTGGAAAAACTTGGTGCAGGAACCGTTGATATGGGAGAGATTCAAATCCACCCAACGGTTGAACAAACAACATCTTATTTAATATCTGAATCGATTCGAGGTGGAGGCGCAATACTTGTATCACAAAATGGTCAACGATTCGTTAATGAACTTGATACAAGGGATAAAGTTTCAGCTGAGATTATAAAATTACCTGAGCACTATGCTTATATCTTATTTGATCAGCAAGTCCGTAATGAAAACAAAGCAGTGGAAGAATATGTTTCAAATGAACTTGTATCACAAGCAAATACCATTGAAGAATTAGCACAAAAATTATCAATTGATACTAATACATTAACTAAAACTGTAAAGCGTTATAATCAGTTTGCTATTACCAAACAAGACGAGGATTTTGGTCGAACAACAGGTATACGTCATCCAATAGAAAAAGGTCCTTTCTATGCAATAAAGATCGCACCGGGCGTTCACCATACCATGGGTGGAGTGACAATCAACACCCAAACACAAGTCCTAGATGCTAATAAAAATATCATCCAAGGAGTCTTTGCCGCAGGCGAAGTCGTTGGCGGTGTACATGGTGCTAACCGTATTGGTGGCAATGCTGTTGCAGATATCATTATTTTTGGTAGACAAGCGGGTAAAAAGGCTGCTGATTATATAAAAAATTAAATTATTACAACTAGCTGAGCTTGTTTAATATGGTATGTTCGAGATATGAATATTCTCAAACTTTAATGGGAACAACGGTTTCATTAACCCTTTTAGAGCCTAATGAAGCCGTTGCACACACTGTTTTTCAAATTATAAAAATGCTTGAGGATAAATTGACTGTTAACCGGCTATTTTCAGAAGTTATGTCAATTAATTTAGCTGCGGGTAAACATCCAGTGACAGTGAGTCGACCTATTTTTTCCCTAATTGAACAAGCTCAAAATGTCAGTCTTTATTTCAATAGTTGCTTTAATTTTGCTATTGGTCCATTAGTTAAGCTTTGGAAGATTGGTTTCCAAGGTTATCAAGTACCATCTGCTGAATTAATAAAACAACAACTATTGTTAATTGATCCTAAAAATGTCGAACTTGATACAAACACACATTCCGTTTTTTTAAAAAAAACTGGAATGGAAATTGATTTAGGTGCAATTGCTAAAGGGTATGTTGCTGATATCGTCAAATTGGTTTTACTCGAAAATCAAGTGTATCAAGGTATTATTAACTTAGGTGGAAATGTATTAACTTTAGGTGAGTGTTTAACAGAACAAAGTGGCTATTGGAATATAGGATTAAGAAAACCGTTTTCAACTAGTGATGAGCTGTCTGGGGTTATTAAAGTTAAAAATAAATCAGTTGTGACATCGGGAATTTATGAACGCTTTTTTATGCAAAATAATAAACTTTATCATCACATATTTAATCCCAAAACAGGCTATCCGTTGGACAACGAACTTGAAAGTGTGACAATAATTTCAGATTCTTCATTAGAAGGCGATATTTATTCGACTGTTTTTTATGGATGGGGGATTGAGAAAAGTACGGCGTATTTGCGAAAGAATCAAAATTTATCAGCCATATTTTTGTTAAAAAATAAAACCATAGCATTAATAAATCCTGATAACTTTAGTTTTCAAAAAAACGATACTCAATATACAATAAAATAGATTGATTATTCAATTTGCTATAAATGCGATTTTAGTTAACGATATAATTTTATTGGTTTTTTATGAGTTCTGTTTTTGTGTAAATGACTTAATATATAAGTATTTTTACTAAAAACATTCAGATATGTTATTGATTTTATTAAAGTTTTTTAGTCATCCAAACATGAATAATTATAAATAATAGCCCAAAAAGAATAGTATTATTGTAACTGAATTAGATCTTATAAATTAAATAATATTTAAGTTAAAAAGGAAAATATTATGAGCATAGTAAAGAAACCACCAGTAAAATGGTTGCCACTTATCATTATTGTGGTAATTTCAGCCATATTTTGGTTGTTTGCATCGCCACCTGAAGGTATTAGCCAAGAAGGTTGGCAAACCAGTATTATTTTTGTGGCTACTATTGCCTGTATTGTGGCCGAAATAATGCCAATTGGCGCAATTGGCCTATTAACGATTACTGTTTTTGCTGTATTGAGACCATCTGGTGCAATAACAGCGACTGAGTCAATAAAAATCTCGTTAAGCGAATTAAATAGTAGTCTTATTTGGTTAATTGTTATTGCCTTTATGATCGCTCGTGGTTTTATCAAAACAGGTTTAAGTAAACGTATAGCCTATTATCTTGTTAAAATTTTGGGTAAAAATACCTTAGGACTTGCTTATGGTTTATCCGTTACTGATATTGCATTGGCACCAGCTATTCCAAGTACAACAGCACGTGCTGGTGGTGTTATTTATCCAATAGCGGAAGCACTAGCAATCAATTTTAAATCCAACCCTAAAGATGAATCAAGAAACCGCATAGGTACTTTTTTAATGCTAACTATTAGCCATGTAAATGATATCACCTCGGCAATGTTTCTAACGGCATTTACAGGAAATTTATTAGCCGCTAAATTAGTTACAACATCACTAGGTATTACATTAGGGTGGGGGCAATGGTTTGTTGCAGCAATTGCGCCATGTTTAGTTTCTTTCGTTGTGATACCTTTGGTAATTTACTTTCTGACTAACCCAGAATTAAAAAGAACACCGGAAGCGCCCAAATTGGCAGCTGAAGAATTAAAGAAAATGGGGGTAATTACTGTTAAAGAAATCATTATGGGCGTTACTGTTGTACTTTTGTTAACGCTTTGGATTTTTGGTAAAAACTTCGGTATTGATTCAACAACTACTGCGTTTATTGGTTTAACTATTTTGATCTTAACTGGTGTATTAAGCTGGGATGATATAAAAGGAGAAAAAGCTGCCTGGGATACATTAATTTGGTTTGCGGCATTACTTATGATGGCGGGGCAAGTTAATAAACTTGGTGTAACAAAATGGTTAGGGGACACAATAGGTGGAGCTGTACAAGGTCATTTAGGTGAAAGTAGTTGGGTATTAGTATTAGTTATTTTATGTGTTGCCTATGTTTATTTACATTATTTCTTTGCAAGTGGAAATGCTCATATTGCTGCATTATTTCCCGTTTTCTTATCGATCGCTATTGCCTTAGGCGTACCAACTCTAACTGCAATTTTTGCGTTGGTTATTTGTACCAACTACTTTGGATCAATTACCCAGTTTGCCAATGCTCGAAATCCACTATTATTTGCCGAAGGTTTTGTGCCAGTAAAAACTTGGTGGAAAGTTGGGTTTATTTGTAGTGTTGTAAATCTAATTATCGTATTTACTGTTGGAATTTTATGGTGGAAGATAATAGGTCTGGATTAATGGTTATGTAACTATCCTCTAAAATAATACATATTCCACCTTGAATCATTAAAAAAGTTATTGGTACTGTGAATTTTAATCAATAAATTTTATAAGTGATGGTAGTAGAAATTAACGTCATTTCAGAATGTTCAATGTAATAAAATGGCTTTAATTGTGAAGTGTTAGGTATTGATATTGTGGTCAGCTTACCAATAATTATCCGCTATTTGGACAAGCTGACTAAATATCATGGTCATCTAGTAAAAATATGAGTAGAGAAAAAAGAGACTATTTACTTAGTGAGATAATATTTCCCTTGATATGGCAAGAACAGTTGTGAAATTTGATGCATCAGTACGAATATCAACTCCATTTAATTCATCATTTTTAAATTGAAAATTTGAGGATAACATGCAAATAATTAAAAAATTATGTGATGACCTTAATTTGCCATATGGCCATCGATTTACTCAGGATTAAGCTTATGAGTTACCAGATCAATATAGAACAAAATATTGGTTAAATAAATATATTTTTGCATATTTATATAATGGATATTCTTCAATAGAAAAAAAAGAATTAATGATTTTATCTCTTGATGTTTGTAACGATTTAATTTCTTCGGGATTAAACCCTAATGATAAAGTTATTCAAAAGGTTTTAAATATTCTTTTTAACAATTATAAGAATTATGAGGATTTAATTAATTACTGGGCATTAGATAGTGCACCATTAACAGATTGTTTTACATTAACACCTATAATAAGAAAATTAAAATATCAAATTATTTATAGCATTACTAAATTTTTTGTGCAGTATAAAATTTATTGGCACTACAAAGCGCCTTATTTTTAGGTATAATAATGGCTATTATATAGAATAGTGGAGTTGGTTTGATATGCATTTTTATTAATAATTAATAATTTATTTTTTAAAATGGAAACCTAAGCTATCATAAAGCTTTTCCTTTTCAAGCGTTAATAGCTATCTATCTTTACCTCTTCATCACAATTAATGATATTAAAATAAAGCAAAACAAAACTATATTTTTTATTTATCAATGTTTAACAGTTAATTAGAGATTGATTGCTATAAAATTTCAACATTAATTTTAGATAACTAGCTTCTTATTTAACGATTATAGGTATTAGGATGAACTCATATTTATTACTTTTTTTTGCAATTATTTGTGAAGTTATTGCAACTTCTTCATTAAAACTATCTGATGGATTTACCAATCTTATCTATTCCATCATTACCATTGTGGGCTATAGCGCTTCGTTTTATTTACTCTCATTAGCACTAAAAACTATTCCCGTAGGTATTGCTTATGCTATCTGGTCTGGAATTGGAATTGTATTGATAAGCTTAATTGCATGGATTTTTCTAAAACAAACTTTAGATTTTGCAGCTTTAGTTGGCATGGGGTTTATTATGTTTGGTGTTGTGATTATTAATTTATTTTCAAAAGTATCAGGGCATTGATTAATCGTAAATTAACTATAAGAAAAATTCAAATAAAACTGTCCAATAAAATGAATGAGATCAGATTAAAATTAGGAAAGTATAAAATTTATTAATCGATATCATTCTCAATTTCAAATTCAATCTTTTTAATTGCTTGTTCACAGCGATAAATTCGATTATCAAGTGCAGCTATTTTGCTTTGATTGATAACTTCAGGTGATAGTTCTAGCTCGTATTTCATTTCTTGTAGTCGGCGTAAGTAATCTAAATGACGCATGTGCTTTTGTGCTAAGGTTTCTTCAATAATATGTTTAGGTTCTTTCTTGCGCAAGTCATGAGTGGCTAGTTCGCGTGTTAGAGCTGTAATTTGGTTGACTAATGTGTCGGATAAAAATGTGATTTGTTCAATTTTTTCTGATTTAATATTGGCAACTAATGCGTGATAGGTTTGTTTTATTTTTTCAAGGTAAAACGTTTTGTCTGTCACAATTTTATTGGTTTGAAATAGTTGCTCATCAAAATAGGGCTCTTGAAACCGCTGTTCGTTTACCAAATTGATCTGTTGTTCTAATTGATCAATTTGATTTTGTAGTGTTGTAAGTAAATCTGCCATTGTTGTTAGTCTTTATAATAAGGTGAGGAATCATCATTTTGCCCAAAATAATCACCTAAGTGCAATTTGGCTAAATTTATAATGTTCATAAATGCTTCAAATGTTAGCTTATTGTCGTCTGTGCTATTTTCAGCGATAATTTTTTTAGCAATCAACTTTAATTTTAATTGATTATAACAGTCAATTAAGTTAAGCGGTAAGGGTGATAGAGCACGTTTTCCTAACCAAAATATTCCTTGTAAGGGCATGCTTAAGGTGAATAGTATGGTTATTATTGTTACAGCAATTTGTGCTGGCATGAAATATTGCCAAAGGAGCAAGCCAATAATGATAGGAGGCAAGTATTTATTTGCGGTTTTTATGTGGTTAATAATTTTTAATTCAGGAAATGAATGTGTTAGTTGTTTGTCCATTGGGCAAAGCTTCATATACCTATGTCCGGCTTTAAATGTGGTTATTAAATTCATATTATTGTGATTCCTCGACATTCACTTCTTATTGTCTTAAAATAGTGTCCATTCAAATTGGGGACTCTCTCTATTTTATCTCAAAAAGCAAGATATCAGAAGTCACCTTAGCGTAGTCGCATTGATTTTAAATCATGTGTAAAGTTACCAATTTTGATTGGTATATGTCTTTTTATTCAATTTATAGGAATTACTATGTCATCAAGTAATAACGCTCTTGTTCTTAATTGCGGAAGTTCATCATTAAAATTTGCCATTATAAACCCTGAAAATGGTGATGAGTTTTTATCTGGTTTAGCTGAATGTTTTCATCTTCCTGATGCTCGTATTAAGTGGAAGCTTGATGGTGTTAAGAACGAAGCGTCTTTAGGGGCTGGCGCAGCACACAGTGAAGCAATTCGTTTTATTGTTAATAGCATCTTCCCACAAAAACCAGAATTATTAGATAGCATTAAATCGATTGGTCATCGTATTGTTCATGGTGGCGAAAAATACACCCAGTCAGTTGTTATCGATGATTCAGTATTAAAAGGAATCGAAGAAGCATCTGCTTTTGCACCGTTACATAATCCTGCACATTTAATCGGTATTCGTGAAGCATTTGCAGCGTTCCCGCACCTAAAAACTAAAAACGTTGCTGTTTTTGATACTGCATTCCATACAACAATGCCAAAAGAAGCTTATCTATATGCTCTTCCAAACGAACTTTATACTAAACACGGTGTTCGTCGTTATGGTGCGCATGGCACTAGCCATTATTATGTTAGTCGCGAAGCTGCTAAATTATTAAATAAACCAGTTGACCAAACTAATGTTATTACTTGTCATTTAGGTAATGGCGCATCAATTACAGCTGTTAAAAATGGTAAATGTGTTGAAACTTCAATGGGTTTAACTCCGCTTGAAGGCTTGGTGATGGGTACACGTAGTGGTGATATCGATCCAGCGATTATGTTCTTCTTACATGATAACTTAAAAATGTCTGTTGCTGATATTAATAACCTTTTAAACAAAAAATCTGGTTTATTAGGTTTGACTGGTGTGAGCAGTGATTGCCGTTATGTAACCGATAATTACGATAAAGACGAAAATGCTAAAAATGCTTTAGATGTTTTTGTTCATCGCTTAGTAAAATATATCGGTGGTTATGCTATGCTTTTAGATGGTCGTTTAGATGCTATAGTATTTACTGGTGGTATCGGTGAAAACTCAGAAGAAGTGCGTCGTATGGCATTACAAAAATTAGGTATTCTTGGTTTTGAACTTGATCAAGAACGTAACCTTGCAGCTCGTTTTGGTAAGGGTGGCAAAATTACTAAAGATGGTTCAGCTATTGCGATGGTTATTCCAACCAATGAAGAACTTGTCATTGCTCAAGATGCTGCGCGTCTAACTGCTTAATAAATATTCAAAACCGCCTAAATGGCGGTTTGTTTTTATACAATAAAGATTTAAGAGGTAATAATTATGTCTCGTACAATTATGCTCATCCCAACTGGCACTAATGTCGGGTTAACAGGTGTGAGTCTGGGCGTTATTCGAGCTATGGAGCGTCAAGGTATTAATTTAAATGTGTTTAAACCTGTCGCGCAACCAAGAGCTGGTGGCGATGCGCCAGATAATACCACAACCCTAGTGAGCAACAATACATCAATTCCAACACTAAAACCGCTTAAAATGAGCCATGTTGAAAACCTATTAGGTTTAAATCAACAAGATGTGTTAATGGAAGAAATCGTTGCCCTTTATGCCGAAAATACTAAAGGAGCTGATGTTGTTTTAGTTGAAGGTATTGTGCCAACATCTGATTATCCTTTTGCTAATGAACTTAATAATAATATTGCTAAAACTCTTGGCGCCGAAATTATTTTTGTAGTTAATATGGGCAAAGATACGCCAGAACAACTTAGAGATCGTATTGAAATTGCTCGTTCTAACTTTGGTGGTATTAAAAATGATAAAATCGTTGGTGTGATTGTTAATAAAGTTAATGCGCCAGTTGAAGAGCAGAATCTTGCTCGTCCTGATGTTGCTGAAATTTATCATACACCTAAATTTGACGATAAAAAAATTACTATCGATGATTTAAATGCACACAGTCCATTGCCTGTTCTTGGTTGTATTCCTTGGAATATTGATCTAAGTGCTTGTCGTGCTATAGATATTGCTAAGCATTTTGATGCAAAAATAATTAACGAAGGTTGTATTAAAAATCGTCGTATTAAACATGTGTCTTTCTGTTCTCGCAGTGTACCAAATATTATTAACCACCTACAACCAAATGCACTTTTAGTGACTTCTGCTGATCGTGCTGATGTGCTAGTTACTATCAGTTTAGCGGCAATGAATGGTGTGGCAATTGGTGGTGTACTTCTAACTGGTGGTTATGAAATCGACGATAAAGTTGCAAAATTATGCCAACCAGCTTTTGATACTGGTTTACCTGTATTTACGGTTAAAACCAACACTTTTCAGACATCGATCAGTCTACAACAATTTAATTTAGAAATTCCTGCTGACGATAAAGAACGTATGGAAAACACCCAAAATTATGTAGCTGATCATATTGATGCTAAATGGATTAAATCATTAAATGAAGTAGTGAATTCTGCACGTCGCTTGTCTCCTCCTGCATTCCGTTATCAATTAACTGAACTTGCACGTAATGCGAAAAAAGTAGTGGTACTACCAGAAGGTGACGAACCAAGAACAGTTAAAGCAGCAGCAATTTGTGCTGAACGTAACATTGCAAAATGTGTTCTTATTGGTAATCCTGACGAAGTGCGTAAAGTTGCCGCTTCACAAGGCGTGACTTTAGGTCAAGGAGTAGAGATCGTTGATCCTGAAAATATCCGTGAAAAATATGTTCCTCGCCTAGTTGAATTACGTAAAAACAAAGGGATGACTGAAGTTATTGCTCGTGAGCAATTGGCTGATAATGTTGTATTGGGCACCATGATGCTTGAAGCTAATGAAGTCGATGGCTTAGTATCAGGTGCAGTGCATACAACTGCTAATACTATTCGACCACCGTTACAATTAATTAAAACTGCACCAGGTAGTTCCCTTGTTTCATCGGTATTCTTTATGTTAATGCCTGATCAAGTATATATTTATGGTGACTGTGCAATTAATCCAGATCCAAACGCACAAGAGTTAGCCGAAATTGCCATTCAGTCAGCTGATACAGCAATTGCCTTTGGTATTGAACCACGTGTTGCGATGATCTCCTACTCGACAGGTAGTTCTGGTCAAGGAGCTGATGTTGAAAAAGTGAAAGAAGCAACTCGCATTGCTCAAGAAAAACGTCCAGATCTAATGATTGACGGCCCATTACAATATGATGCAGCGGTAATGCCTGATGTAGCTAAATCGAAGGCACCTAATTCACAAGTTGCAGGTAGAGCTACTGTGTTTATCTTCCCTGATCTTAATACGGGCAATACTACTTATAAAGCAGTACAACGTTCAGCGGATCTTGTTTCGATTGGTCCTATGCTACAAGGTATGCGTAAACCTGTGAATGATTTGTCTCGTGGTGCATTAGTTGACGATATTGTCTACACTATTGCATTAACCGCAATTCAATCAGCACAAGAACAAAACGCTGCAAAATAAGTTTAAGCAAGGCGTTCTAACTACAAATAAGAGGTGATACAATATCGCCTCTTATTTTTTATATTATTTCATACCTTAGGAATAAAATTGATGAAAAAAGACATCCACCAACAGCGCATATTAATCCTCGATTTTGGTTCACAAGTTACTCAATTAATTGCTCGACGTATTCGTGAAATTGGTGTGTACTGTGAACTTTGGCCGTGGGATGTATCAGAAGAGAAAATCAAACAATTTAATCCTAAAGGTATTATTTTATCAGGTGGCCCTGAAAGTACCACCGATGCTAATAGTCCTCGTGCTCCCGAGTATGTTTTTAATGCTGGCGTACCTGTTTTGGGTATTTGTTATGGCATGCAGACTATGGCAATTCAAGTTGGTAAGGGCGGTCAAGTCACTGGCTCTAACCAACGTGAATTTGGTTATGCTAAAGTGGATCTTGTAGGATCGTCAAAATTAACTGATGGTATTTGGGATAGCACAAGCGAACAAGGCGTTAATCAACTTGATGTTTGGATGAGCCACGGTGATAAAGTAACAACCTTGCCTGATAGTTTTACACTGATTGGCCGTACTGAAACTTGCCCATTTGCTATTATGGCTAATGACGAAAAACAATTTTATGGCGTTCAATTCCACCCAGAAGTTACTCACACTGTTAAAGGTTTAGATTTATTGCAACGTTTTGTGATTGATATTTGTCACTGCGAAAAACTTTGGACACCATCTTCAATTATTACCGATGCTATTGCTCGAATTAAAAAACAAGTTGGTAATGACAAAGTATTACTTGGTTTATCAGGAGGGGTTGATTCTTCTGTTACAGCATTGTTATTACACCAAGCTATCGGTGATCAATTAACTTGCGTATTTGTCGATCATGGTTTGTTACGCTTGAACGAAGCACAACAAGTTATGGATATGTTTGGTAATAAATTTGGCTTAAATATCATCGCCATAAATGCCGAAGACCGCTTTTTAGCTGCACTAAAAGGTGAAGCAGATCCTGAAGCAAAACGTAAAATTGTCGGGCGTGAATTTGTTGCTGTATTTGATGAAGAGGCGGCAAAATTAAAAGATGTAAAATGGTTAGCTCAAGGTACTATCTATCCAGATGTTATTGAATCGGCTGCTGCTGATACTGGAAAAGCCCATGTAATTAAATCACACCATAATGTAGGTGGATTACCAGAAGATATGAAAATGGGCTTAGTTGAGCCACTGCGCGAATTATTTAAAGATGAAGTCCGTAAAGTTGGTTTAGAACTTGGTTTACCTTATGGCATGCTTTACCGCCACCCATTCCCTGGTCCAGGTCTTGGAGTGCGTGTACTTGGTGAGGTTAAAAAAGAGTATTGCGACTTGTTACGTCAAGCTGATGCTATTTTTATTGAAGAACTTTATAAAGCTGATCTATACCACAAAGTAAGTCAAGCCTTTACTGTGTTCTTACCTGTTCGTTCAGTAGGTGTGATGGGGGATGGTCGTAAATATGATTGGGTTGTATCCTTGCGTGCAGTTGAAACCATCGATTTTATGACGGCTCATTGGGCTCAGTTACCTTATGACTTCCTAGGACGAGTTTCAAATCGAATTATCAACGAAGTCAATGGTATTTCTCGTGTCGTATATGATATAAGCGGAAAGCCACCAGCGACTATTGAATGGGAATAATTGTAATTAATATCATATGATCTTATATTGTCTCTTTTCCAAAATTTAAGCCTTGTTTATAAAGGCTTTTTAGCCTCATTTAATCCCACTTAAACTTAACTTTTTTAGCGGTATCTTTAATCAGAAATAAATACGTTAACAAAAACTAAGTTTAAATTAGTAAAACTAAAGGGAAAAATAAAAATTCCATTTTGATTCTATGTTGCATTTTCTAAAATTGGGATAAAATCTTTTTTCAAATTAGGTATTTGATAAAGTACTATCAACAATCGCAAAACAAACAAATACCACATAAATAATATTTATCAAATTTTAACATAGACATTTAACCTGATTTACTTTAACATTTGTTGTGTAAATTTTGTGTAATATTTGGGTGAATATCGATCTAAAAAGAGTGTTTTGATGAAAAAATATTTATTAAGTTTTGTATTAGTAATCTCTCCTGTATCTATTTTGTTGGCACTGCCAACTCAAACCCAAACCCAAACTCTTAGCGATCAGCAGTTAATTCACCAGCAAGAGCGTCAAAAAGCGCTAGAGGATTCATTAAATCCAACTTCTCCTGATATTCATTTATTACCGCCAAGTAAAACCGTTGGCGAGATAGAATTTCCTGTTGAGTCATTATGTTTCAATATTAATCGAGTTGAATTAATTGATCGTGACAAATTACCTTGGTTTATCCCTTTAAAGAAACTCGCTCAACAAGCTGAGCATCGTTGTTTGGGGGGGGAAGGTATTAATTTATTGATGAGTCAGTTGCAAGACCGCTTGGTAAGTTATGGTTTTATTACAACTCGAGTTGTAGCCCCAGAGCAAGATTTAGCGAATGGGACGTTAAAATTATTGCTTGTTGAAGGTAAAGTTAGGCACGTTAACTATAGTGATGATAGTGATAAATATGCGCAGCTTTATAGTGCCATGCCAGTTAGAGAAGGCAAAACACTCAATTTACGCGATATTGAGCAAGGGCTTGAAAATTTACAACGTTTACCCACCGTAAGTGCGCAGATGCAGTTAGTCCCAGGAGACAAACCAGGTGAAAGTGATATTGTAATAGCTCGAAAACAGACAAAGATGTGGCGATTAGGTTTATCGGTGGATGATTCAGGGACAAAAACAACAGGGCGGGATCAAGGAGGGGTAACCTTTTATTTGGACAACATTTTGTCATTAAGTGATTCTTTTTATGCATCAGGGGGACATGATTTAAACGGCAAAGGGAAATATGGCTCACGTAACTATTTATTATCGTATTCTGTGCCATGGGGATATTGGTTGCTTAGTGCTTCGTTATCGGGGAATAAATATCATCAAACGGTAGCGGGACAAAATGAAGATTACAAATACAGTGGTCGCAGTCGGAGCGCAAATGTACAGCTCAGTCGAGTGATTCATCGAAATGAATCACAAAAAACGACATTAAGTTATGGCATTAACTTGCGTCAATCGCATAACTATATCAATGAAACGGAAATCGAAATCCAGCAAAGGAAGACCACAAACTGGCAATTAGGTTTACAACATCGGCATTATATTAACGATATAGTATTGGATGCGGGGGTGTCATATCAAAAAGGCGTGAGATGGTTCAATGCACAAAAAGCGCCAGAGGAGCTTAATCCGGAAGATAACGGCAGTGCATTATCGAATATTTTTCTAGTTAACTTTGCGGCCAATATTCCTTTTCGTTTAGGTGAGCAACAATATCGTTATCATATCGACTATCAAGGTCAATATACTCGAGGCGAGCGTTTAACTTCACCAGACCAGTTTTCGATAGGCGGACGTTGGAGCGTACGCGGTTTTGATGGTGAATTAACGTTAAAAGCAGACCGGGGGTGGTATGTGCGTAATGAGCTTGCTTGGCAAGCACCGTTTAATCATGAACCTTACTTAGGGATTGATACAGGTGAAGTATCAGGAGCAAAAAGTGAATATTTGTTGGGGAGGCACCTAACGGGAGGTGTTATTGGAATCAGAGGTAATAATTATGGATTTTACTATGACCTCTTTGCGGGAAAACCGATACGAAAACCCAAAGGTTTTAACACTAACCCCTTAGTCTTAGGGTTTAGTGTCAATTGGAATTATTAATATTACATGACGATTTAATAGTCAAAAAAGAGAGAAGTAAAGCAAGATAAATACAGAATCAATATTAGAAAAGATAATAAGAGAAAGGAATTAAGCGATGAATAAGAAGTTATACCGAGTTATTTTTAACAAAAAACGTGGCATGCAGATGGTCGTTGCGGATATAACTAAAACACCGATAGGTAGTGAACAAACTTCATCAACAAGAGAGCAAGCCAGTTTCAAATCGCTTTTTGCTAAATTAAGACCGATAACCTTTCTTGTATCTATTTCGTTAGGTTTTGTGAGTATTAGCGCTCCAGTTTATGGCAACCACATTGTCCCAGACCGTCAAGCCAGCAAACATCAACAGCCTCTGATTGGCTCAACAGCCAATGGCACAACGCAGATTAATATTCAAACGCCGAATAAGAAAGGGGTATCACATAATAAATACCAACAGTTTGATGTATCGAAGCAAGGTGTCATTTTAAATAACAGTAGTAAGGCAAGCAAAACCCAGATTGGGGGGTATGTTCAAGGTAATGAGCTATTAAATGCCACAGGTAGTGCTAAAATTATTTTAAACGAAGTCAACTCACGCAATCCTAGTCAATTAAATGGGGTGGTTGAAGTAGCGGGTCAAAAGGCACAAGTTATCATTGCCAACCCATCGGGAATAACCTGTAATGGTTGTGGTTTTATTAATGCCAGTCGTGGCACGCTAACGACGGGAAAGCCGATAATAGAAAATGGTGATTTGACGGGTTATCAGGTTGAACAAGGTCATATCGCGGTGACAGGTAAAGGATTTGACAGTTCAACGCAAAGTTATACGGATTTAATTGCACGCACGGTATCGATAAACTCAGCGGTTTGGGCGAATGACTTAAATGTAGTGACGGGTCGCAATAAAGTCAGCCAAGACACCCAAAAAATCACCCCATTGGATGAACAGGTAGGCGACAAACCTGAAGTATCGATAGATGTATCCGCATTGGGAGGGATGTATGCAGGCAAAATCAACCTAGTGGGCACTGAAAAGGGGGTTGGTGTACATAATGCAGGAGAATTGGGTGCGAGTGTTGGCAATATAACCCTAACGGCGGAGGGTAAAATCGTCAATACAGGGGCGATACAGGCTCAGCAAGATATCCGTTTAAGCAGTCAAAACGACATTCACAACAGTAAGCAGATATACAGTAAACAAAACATCAAGTTAAACAGTGAAAAATCAATAGTCAATGAAGGAACATTAGTTGCAAAAAATGACATTACGCTTAAAGCTTCGGAAATAAATAGTACGCAAAAAAGCACGATTGCCGCGGGGATTGATGAACAGGGAAAATTAACACAAAAAAGCAATATTACCGCAGATGCCAATAATATTTCACTCACGGGTAAAAATCTGGCAGGTCAACACGTTAAAGTTAATGCACAAAAGAATATTAATCTAGCCAACAGCCAAAATAGTGCTGAATCGGTCACATTAACGGCTGAAAATATTGATATCAACACAGCAACAATCCATAGTGAAAAAGATATCCTTCTACAGGCGAATAATTCCATTGATAGCCGCCATTTACAAGTTAAAACTAATGCATCTTATTCAGCTACAGGTAACGTAATTGATAACCAACAATCTGTTATATTGGCTAAAGGAGACATAACCTTTAATGGCAGTAGTATCAATAATGCTCAATCAAAACTCAATACAGGTAATAAAATTAATTTTAATGCAGGGCGTTTTATTGATAATCACAAGTCGATGCTTTTGGCAGAAGGGGCGATTAATTTAAAAGGGCAACATATTACGAATAACGAATCATTGTTAGTCACTAATGATGGTTTGCAAATAAAATCTGATACATTAGAAAACCAGAAATCCACATTACAATCGAAAAAAGATTTAACCATTGATAGCCATCAGTTTAATAATCAGCAGTCTGAGTTATTAACTGAAGGTGTTTTGACTGTTCATGCCAATCAAATCAACAACCAAAAAGCGGCGTTAAGGGCAAAAGGTGATATTAATATTAACAGTGGGCTAGTTGATAATCATTCGTCGACATTTATTTCAGAAAAAACGATTAATATCAATGTTAAGCAATTTTTTAATCAATATGCAAAATTTACCGCACTGCATAATATTGCTATTGATGGGCAACAGGTTAATAACCAATCTGCAGAATTAAAATCCAATGGGTATTTATCCATTAATTCAGCCGAACAAAACAATCAATCCGCACAATTACTGACTAATTCTGGCTTAACGCTACAAGGTAAAAATATAAATAATAATAATGCCGAGCTCAGCGCTAGCGATAGCATAGCGATAACAGCGGAGCAACTATGGGTTAATGAGGGCACATTAGTTAGCAATAATGATATCCATATTACCAGCTCACATATTGATGCGCAAAAATCAAAAGTTAAAGCCAAAGGGAATATAAAACTGAATGCATCAGATTATATTGATGCCACGAATGGCTTAATGGTGAGTGAAAAACAGTCAACCATTGAAGCAAACACAGTTAAATTAAATGAAGCAACATTAAGTGCCAAAGATGACATAACCGTTACAGCAACTTCACAATTAGAGAATAACAACGCAAAATGGATTAGTGAAGGCAATATCACCGCTAATGCACAAACGATTAATAATCAAAATTCGTCAATATCAAGCTATAAAGATATTTACTTTAAAGCACCGTATTTAAATAATCATAACAGCAAATTGTTCAGTTATGGAAAAATTGATTTATTGTCGAACAATGTTAATAACCAAAATACCCAAATTAATGCATTAGCTGCTATTCATATTCAGGCTAACGACATTGACAACCAAAATGCACAAATCATTAGCCAGCAATCGATAAATATCGAAGGTAAAGACATTGATAACCGTCATTTGGCCATGCAATCGGGTAAGGCACTATCTATAATGGCTACCGACAAATTGGACAATGCTGATGCAATACTCATTTCCGGTGATAAACTAAAGCTTGAGTCACAGTTAATTAATAATCAACGTTCGAAAATCAAGTCTGGTCATGACCTGACTATGCAAGGTAAAAAGATTCATAATCAACATAGCACCATGATTGCGACAGGCGATGTTGAGTTTAATGCTGATGAGCAATTAGATAATCAAAACGCTGACATTCGAACACAAAATAAAATTAATATGGCTGCCAAGCAAATTAATAATCAGAATAACTTATTGGTAGCGGGTAACGAAGTCACGCTTAATGCGGATGAACTTAATAGTCAGTCATCTATATTAAAAGCGGATGATAATATTGCCATAAAAGCCAAAAAGCTTAATAGCGCATTAGTCAAATGGGTCAGTCAAAATGCTATTACTATTGATAGTGATGACATTGATAATCATTCATCTGTATTTAAAGCCAATAATGATATTACCGTCAAAGCCGATACATTAAATAATAACGAGGCAACCTTAATATCGGGTGGTCAATTATCATTAACCGCTAAAAAATTAGCTAACCAATCTGCTTATTTTAATGCAGAAAAAGGGATTGATATTCAAAGTACTGAATTTGATAATCAATCAGCGACATTAATTACTAATGATTCGATACGTATTGACGCCAACAAAACAAATAATCAAGATAGCACATTATCCGCTAAACAAGATATTTCGATAAACAGTAACGAAATAAATAATCAAAACGCTTTATGGCTAGCAGATAAACGCATTTCGATTCATACCAACAACCTTGATAATCGTAATGCCGCCTTACAAGCCAAACAAGGTATGCAAATGGATGTCAATGCCCATCTAGCTAACCAACATGCGATGCTTATCTCAGGGCAAGATGGTCTTATCATTCATGCAGATTCTTTAGATAATGAAGATTCTGAGTTAAGCAGTAAAGGGGTATTGGCAATTACGGCCAATGATGTGAATAATCACCAAGCACAATTAATCGCAGAAAGCGACCTAACAATTGAAGCAAATTATATCAATAATCAGTCTGCTGATATTCAGGCTAAAGGTGATATCACCTTAGATGGACAAACCGTTGATAACCAACAAGCAAAATTATTGAGCATGGGCAATATTCGGTTACATGCAGAAAATAATTTAACCAATAATCATGCCAAGCTCATAGCGATGCAACAAATTCAATTGCAGTCTCATGGGGCTATTGATAATCAACACGCAACAACGACGGCCAATAATGGCATTTTAATTGAGGCCAATTCGATTAATAATAGCCAGTCAAAACTTGAAACGGCAAGTTTATTAAAGATTATTGCTAATACCATTACTAATCAGAATGCTAAATTTAATGCAGAAAAAATTGAGCTAAAAACACAATCACTTGAAAACCAACAAGCGGATATCATTGCCAAAACGTTATTACATATTCAAGCGGATGAAATAGCCAACAGCCAAGCCCGTTTATTAGCCAATGATATTGCCATTAACGCCAATCAACTTAGTGGTGATGGAGAACTGCTTGCTGAAAACAATATTGAGCTTAATTTAACGCATGGGTTTGATAACAAAAACAGCTTGCTAGCCAATAAAGATATATTAATCAATGCAAGCCATATTACCAATGACGGTAAAATCTCATCAGGTCAAGCCATTACCCTTAAGAGTGATGAAATTAAAAACACAGAAAAGGGTATTATCGAATCGGAGGAAATCAACACCAATAGTCGTGTATTGGAAAATAAAGGGCTTATTGATGGTGGCGAGGTCAATGTGAACGCTTCGCAGCGTTTTGACAATCTAGAGGGTGCACGTTTATATGGGGATTGGATTTCTATCAAAGCCCATGAGGTGAACAACCGTGCTGCTTCTTTATCCAGCCCCGTTGCACCCACTATTGCGGCAAGGGAAGCACTCTTATTGGATGTTGACACGTTAAATAACACCAATCACGCTTTGATACTCAGCTTAGGGGATATGTACATTGAGGGGCAAACATTAAACAACCATTCAGCACGGATTGAAGCGGCTGACGATATGGCCTTAAAAGTTAACCACATTAACAACATTAATGACCATATTGAAACTGAAGAGGTCTTGGTAGAAAGGCAACATATTGTTGAATATTCACCTCTCGGTGATGCTCGGCGATATAAACCCGATGAAGTCAGCATTCGCACTAGCCCTAAAAAGCGGCACAGATACCCTGTTTTGCATTCAAATAATGGCGCTTTTGATTCCACTCATAAGTATTATGAATATGATTACACAAGAAATATTTATGAAACTAAAATCAAAAGTACGGCACCGGCAGAAATCATCTCTGGTAAAGATTTGCGTATACAATCCGACCATTTAGAGAATGACAACAGTAAAATTGTTGCCGGTAATGCCTTAGATATTATGACCGGCACACTTAATAATCACTCATTAAAAGGCCAGCGCACCATTTCCGATACTGGCGATGAAATTTATCATTACCGAGAAAAAGAGAATAAGCACGGTAAAGCCGTATATAAAAAAAGAGCAAGGTGGAAAGATTATAAAAACCAATCCGTCACCACTATCGATCTTGAGCATGCCAAAATGGAGTC